>NZ_BACT01000502.1:0-1624 GCF_000333255.1 Methylobacterium sp. B1
GTCCTCCGGGCCGACCGCGGGGCGGCGGCGTCCGGATGTCACTCGGGGCGCGCGAAGAAGAAGGCCCTAGCCCTTCATCATGCTGACGTCTTCCACCGCGATCGACCCGCGATTGCGGAAGAACACCACGAGGATGGCGAGGCCGATCGCCGATTCGGCGGCCGCCACGGTCAGCACGAACAGGGCGAAGACCTGTCCGGTGATGTCGTTGAGCTGCGTCGAGAAGGCGACGAGGTTGATGTTGACCGAGAGCAGGATCAGCTCGATCGACATCAGGATGACGATGATGTTCTTGCGGTTGATGAAGATGCCGAGCACGCCGAGCGTGAACAGGATCGCCGCGACGGTGAGGTAGTGGCTCAGGCCGATCATCGTTCGAAACCTCCGGCGGACATCAGACCTCGACACCCTGGCGCGACGGGACCTTGCGGGTCTCCACAGCCATGGCCTGGGTGCGGGCGTTCTGGACCGCGATGTCCTGGCGCTTCACGCCCGGCCGGTCGCGGAGCGTCAGCACGATGGCGCCGATCATCGCCACCAGCAGGATCAGGCCGGCGAGCTGAAAGAAGTAGGCGTAGTCGGGCGGCGGATGCGGCCCGGGATCCGACCCCCCTGCGGGAGGCGTTGAAGCCCCTCGCCCGCCTGCACGAATGGATCGCCGCCCGCGAGACCCTCGACGCCGCCATTTGCCGAGAGGCGGCGCTGCTGCACAACCAGGCGGGGCGGCTGTCGCCTCCGGTGGCCGACCTCGCCGTCCTCGTCCGGACGCCTCTGCCCGCCCCCGATACGGTGGCGCGTTACCGTCAGCGTCTGGAGACCAAGACCCGCGAGCACGAGCGGGCCGCCGACCGTCGCGACGCCGCCCGCCGGCAGGTCGCCGCCACCCAGGCGCGGCTGCGTGAGCGCGAGGCCGGCCGGCCCGTCGCCACTCGGGAGCGGCTCGACGCGCTGCGGGCGACCCGCGATGCCGCCTTCGCGATTCTCCGCGATGCCCTGGCGGAAGGGCGCCCGGCCGGGATCGCCGAGATCGCAGCCTTCGAGCGCGCGCTCCTGTCGGCCGACCGCGTCGCCGACGAGCGGGCCTCCGATGCGGCCCGGGTCGCGGCCCACGCCGCCGACCTGGAGCGCCTCGCCACCGAGGAGGCGGAGGCCACGCAGGCCGATGAGGTCCTCGCCGCCCTCGCCGCCGAGCTCGCCGCGGGCGAGGCGGCCTGGCAGGAGGCCTGGCGGCCCGCCGCCCTCGTGCCCGGCCCGCCGGCCGAGATGGCGGCGTGGCTCGCCGAGGTGGAGAGCCTGATCGAAGCGGAGCAGCGGCTCGCCGCGCAACGGATCGAGGCGGATCGCTTCCGGGTGCGGATCGAGGCAGCCCGGGCGCCGCTGACCGATCTGCGCAACCGCGCAGGGCTCGACGCCGCACCGGACCTCGAGATCGCTGCCGCGCTGGACGGTCTGGAAGCGCGGGTCGCCACCCTGGNCAGCCGCTGGGAAGCCAATCTTCAGACTGCCGGTCTGGTGCGCGCCGCCGGACTTTCGGTTGAGCGGCTGGAGCGGACTCTCGCCGAGACCGCCTCCGGTCGGGGCGCGTGGCCAGGCGATTGGGGCGCGGCATTGCTGCCCCTCGGGC
>NZ_BACT01000501.1:0-853 GCF_000333255.1 Methylobacterium sp. B1
ATTCATTCTGCTAACCAGTAAGGCAACCCCGCCAGCCTAGCCGGGTCCTCAACGACAGGAGCACGATCATGCGCACCCGTGGCCAGGACCCAACGCTGCCCGACCTATCCTGAAGCCAAAGGAAATGAGATCGGAATTACCCTGTGCTCCACGTCTCGACTCGCGGCGCGGCCGCGCCGCTCTCCTTCTCGGACGCGCTCCTGGCGGGCTTGGCCCGCGACGGCGGGCTCTACGTGCCGCAGACCTGGCCGCAGATCGGCCGTCCGGAGATCGCCGCCCTGGCGGGCCGCCCCTACGCGGAGGCCGCCAAGTGCGTGCTGCGCCCGCTGATCGACGGCGACGTCGCCGGTCCGGACCTCGACCGGATGATCGACGCGGCCTACGCGACGTTCCGCCACCCGGCGGTCTGCCCGCTGACCCAGCTCGACGACAACCTGTTCCTGCTGGAGCTCTTCCACGGGCCGACGCTCGCCTTCAAGGACGTGGCGATGCAGCTGCTCGGGCGGCTCATGGACCACGTGCTGACCCAGCGCGGCGCCCGTGCCACCATCGTGGGCGCGACCTCGGGCGATACCGGCTCGGCCGCCGTGGAGGCCTTCGGCGGCCTCGACCGGGTCGACGTGTTCATCCTCTACCCGCACGGGCGGGTCTCGGAGGTCCAGCGGCGGCAGATGACCTCGGTGCCGGCGCAGAACGTCCACGCGCTGGCCGTCGACGGCACGTTCGACGATTGCCAGAACCTCGTCAAAGCCCTGTTCCAGCACGCCGATTTCGCCGACGCGGTGCGGCTGTCTGGCGTCAACTCGATCAACTGGGCCCGGGTCGCCGCGCAAGCGGTCTACTACTTCACCAG
>NZ_BACT01000500.1:0-1009 GCF_000333255.1 Methylobacterium sp. B1
GTGAGCCTGCGGGCGGACCTGTTCCGGCCTGCGAACTTCGTGGATGTCGCCACGGGCAACGTGATCCAGGCGCTGGCGCTGGGCGGCGTGCTGGTGATGATCGTACTCCTCGTCTTCCTGGCGGATTGGCGGGCGGCGGTGATCAGTGCAGCGGCGATCCCGCTGTCGCTGATCACCGCCGCGCTCGTTCTCCAAGCCTGGGGCGAGAGCCTCAACACCATGACGCTGGGCGGGCTGGCCCTCGCCATCGGGGAGGTGGTCGACGACGCGGTGATCGGCGTCGAGAACGTCTCCCGCCGCCTGCGGGAGGCGCGGGGCGGACGGCGCAGCATCCCCCGCGTGGTTCTGGCCGCGATGCTCGAGGTGCGGACGTCGGTCGCCTACGCGACGCTCGCGGTGATCCTGATGTTCCTGCCCATTCTCGCGTTGACCGGCGTCGCCGGCCGGCTGTTCGGTCCGCTGGCGCTGGCCTACATCGCGGCGGTCGTCGCCTCGCTTCTGGTCGCGCTCACGGTCACGCCGGCCCTCGCGATCCTGCTCCTCGGCAGTCGTATGACGCGCCATGCGGGCGCCGCTCCGCCCGACCCGCCGGTGGTGCGCTGGAGCCGGGCTGCCTATCTGCGGCTGCTCGCCGGCATCGGGCGGGTGCCGCGGATCGCCATGGCCGGCGCGCTGCTGGTGACCCTTGCGGGGGCCGCCATCCTGCCGACCCTCGGAGCGGTGTTCCTCCCCGACCTGAAGGAGGGACACATGATCCTGCACATGGTGGCCATTCCCGGCACCTCCCTGCAGGAATCGCAGCGGCTCGGGACCCTGATCACCGGCGATCTGAAGGAGATCCCCGGCGTGCGCGCCGTGGCGGCGCAGATCGGGCGCGCCGAGGCCGCCGAGGATACCGCCGGGCCGCATTACAGCGAGATCCACATCGATCTGGAGTCCGGCCTCGACGGGGCTGCCCAGCGCCGCGTCGAGGCCGGCATCCGGACGCTGATCGCCGGCTTCCGGGGGC
>NZ_BACT01000499.1:0-5414 GCF_000333255.1 Methylobacterium sp. B1
CACCTTCGTGCTGGCGCGGGGGGAGCCGATCACATTGATCCTGAGTCCGACCGGGCTGACGGCGCCGGGCCTCGACCGCGTGATACCCTGGGCGGCCATCGCGGATCTCGACATGACGCTGAGCCGCGGCGGGATCGCAATGCGGCTGTTGCTGCCGCCCGGCGCCGACTGGCCGGAGCGGGCACCAGGCCGGCACGCGATGAAGCTCGACCCCAAGCGCCGCATCGTGACCCTCACGGTCGGGCTGCCGCGCAAGATGAAGCCGCAGGATTTCGCCGATCTGATCGCCCGCTATCAAGCGGCCCATCAGGCTCGCCGCCTTTTGCCCGAACGTGCGCCGATCGCGACCCCCGCCGTCCCTCTCGAAACCCATCCTGCTTGAGGATCGCCATGACTCCCCCTGCGAAGACAGAGGCCGAGGAAACCCTGCGGCTGCCATCGGAGCGCACCAGCTGGACCGTGATCTTCGGAGTGCTGTTCGGCTTCGTCCTGTTCAGCGGCATCCTGGTAGCCAGCGCGCTCTACACGGCGCCTGTCTTGATTTCGGACTGGCAGGTCCGCGAGACGGCGC
The DNA here is from genome assembly GCF_000333255.1 of Methylobacterium sp. B1. Lineage (NCBI taxonomy): Bacteria > Pseudomonadati > Pseudomonadota > Alphaproteobacteria > Hyphomicrobiales > Methylobacteriaceae > Methylobacterium > Methylobacterium sp. B1. Next base: position 572 of record NZ_BACT01000499.1, read on the forward strand.
AGCCTGTCCCGCGCGCACGGGTGGCAGATGGCAAGTGCAACGCCAAGCTCGTCATCCACATCTGCAATGCGACACTGACGCTATCCACGCCTCGGGGCAGCACGACACGGCGGGTGAACTACGTCTTCTCCGGCCCGCAGGCCGCCAATTTCGACCTCGTGGTGATGGCCGACCCGGCGCGGCCCGATATCGTCACCACAAATCTCGGTCTCGACCGGTTATGGAATCGGACCATCACCCTTCTCGTGATCGATGGAGCCATCTTGGCCTGTATCGTCGGAGCGTTGGTGTCGATCATCCGCAACGGGCGCGCGGCCTTCCGGGTCGCCATGTGACCGGCAAACCGCTCGGCCGAACCACACCGGGCGATCAGGGGGGCTGCCGCTGCGCAAGCCGTCGACGGGACAGGATGCTGGTCTTCGCCGCGGCGGATGGCGGCCTCCGGCTGCGAACGTCGAGCGGACGCTTCCGCCGCGCATCACGGCGGACAGGTGGAGCGACAGACCCGGACAGACCCGGACAGACCCTCATTGAAACGTATGGTCATCCAGTATTAATGCACATAAAACTAATTTGTTTAAATATTTTTGACGGACGGGCAGCCTGCGCAGCCAGTCTTAAAATCGTAAAGACAGCGTAGAATTTTCCTTCGACCCGATCCGGGCTCGGGTACGGCTCATGTCACGCGAAGGGTGAAATCTCGTTCGTGAAGGTCATATTGACGGGCATCTTTTCCGTCAGGACCCTGCGCCGCGCAGCAAGCAGGGGTTTGAATAGGGCATTGCTCTTCAAGAATGCGCCGAGCTTCGAGCCGGACACGAAAATCGTGGACTCGAACGGCTTCAAGGCGACAACATTCGGTGAAACCACGCGACCGCGTGTGAGTGCGCCGTTCTCGAAGAAATAGTTCCAGTTGTCTGACGTGACCACGACGGGTCGATTGACGCGCAGGATTCCCTCGGCGGCCTCCCGCGTGATCACATAGGCTGCCGTGGAGCCGAGACCGCTCATCTGCATGGGCAAGCACAAGCGGTGATTGCCGATCGGCACGGCATCGACGGTACTGAAAACCCCGATGTTCTTCGGCCAGTTGAACATCAAGACGACATCGCCCGGTCGAAGGGCGGCCTCGATGCCAGCCACGATCCCGTGGATCTGCGGCGGCAGGACGACGTCATCCTCGACGATGAGCGCATACGGCAGATCGCGGGCGATCAGGCGTTCGTAGGCGGCCATGTGGGACATCGCACAGCCGATCTGCCCAGGCGACAGATGAGGCGGGGGCGGAACGCGCGGATCCGGGACCGCGCCCTCGTACCCGGCAACCTCGAAATCCGGCCCCCAGGCTGCGGCGAGATGACGGGAGATGTACGCGTGCCGTTCCGGAAAACGACGCAAGGAAATTCCAAAACAATACATCGTGTTCACCTCTGTGTGGTGCCGGCTCACGAGACGGGGGGCCGACGGAGTTCGTGCCCGCGTCCAGGCCCCGCCGCCACAGTCAGACACGGCTCAAGCCCGAAAGGCCGCACGCCCATGAATCATCCGCCCCGCGACGTTCCCTGACCCCATGACCGGCAAGAGCGCCGCGAACAGGAGTTGGTGCAGACCGTGATTGATGAAGAGCGGGCATTCCAGGCAGATGAGGACGCAGAGCTGGCTCATGAACAGGATCGGCCAAGCCTCCACATATCCGGACGAGCGCGCGAAGTGCGCGATAACCCGGCGCCCCATATCGAGGAATGTCACCGTAAAGACGATGAGACCGACGATGCCGAACGCGACGATGGCGTCGATGAAGTTGTTGTGGAAAAACCAAAGCTTTTGCTTGGTCACGAAATGCAGATATGCGGCCGTTGTGAGCGGGCTGTCCCAGTAAGCTCTGTATCCGACACCGATCAGCGGCTCGCGCCAGAATTGATCGAGTCCGAACTGCCAGAGGATCGTACGGCCCGTCAGCGTCCTGTCCTTGCCGAGGTCGGAGAGCAGGCTCGCCGAGATGTCTGCGCCTCGCGCGGCGAGCACGACAATGCCAATGCCCGCGAGTGCGATGACGAGGCCGAGGCAGAAGCCCGTCACGTGCTTGCCCTGCCGCCACGCGAAGATCGCGGCAAGGGGCGCCAGTCCCACCATCGCCGCCACCAGCGCCGTGGCCGAGTGGGTTGCCACGAGAAGCGCCAGCGCGAGGCCGAACCCCACAGCGGTGAGGAGTCGGTTCCAACCCTGGAGGAACAGGCAGGCTGCGCACAGGATCTGCAAGCTCGCCATGGAGCCCAGAACGTTCTTATGTGAATAGATGCCGGCCCAGTCGCCGTTCATCCCGCGTGTGAGGCTCGGGGCCACGACCGTGAGGATGGCCGACAGGATCTGAGCGAACAGAAGACCCAGGAAGACAATCCGGATAATGCGCGACAGACCCATCGTGGTGCGCAGCGCAATGCCGGCCACGATGGTCGCGAGCAATTGCAATCCGTAATAGGCCGAGAGGCCGGGTGTCAGGGACCACAGAGCCGACACGATCGCCAGGAGCGGCCAAGTCAGCAGCAGCAACCGACTTCCGAACAGGGTCGCGGCAAGGTCGCGGCGCAGGACCAGGAACACCAGGGCGGCGAGATCGGCACAGGCCCAGATCAGCCTTTCGAGACCCGGCAGCTTGATCTGCTCGCCGATCACGGGCGCGAAGACGAACAGGGCGATCCACGGGATGGCGGCGACGCCGAGCTTCGGCATGGCATCGGTCGCGCCTTCGTCGCGCGCCGCGCCGTTCCAGCGAGGACCGACGCCGGACGGGCCGAACGGTGACCACGCCACGCCCGCCGCATGTCCGGTTTCGAGGGTGGCCAAGTCGCGTGGAAACGCCATCGTTCGATCTCGGGTCCCCGGATGAGGCGGTGCCATCTCGGACGCGCGAGCCCTCTACGGCCCGACGCAGCCGCGGACTCGGCCCCTCGCGATCCGACGCTAGCCCGACCGATGCGGGCGCTGAACTCGGCCAAACGAGGTAGGGGCGGCTCGCGCGGCGGACGCCTCCGATCGACCGAACCGACGCCGGATCACGCTCCGGCAGCACCGCCCGAGTTACGATGCCGCACCCAGGCCCGGCGGGGCGACCCATGCGCGCCCCCCTGCGACGAAGGTCTGTTTTCACCAGCTCGGGGCACGTCAAACGCGCAGATGTCCCGATCGGACCCGACCGTTTTGAAGATCTTAGACAATCGGCACGGAACTCATGGGACGATTAGGCACTTGGACGTTCGTTGAATCTTGGAGGAGCGTTTGATGAAGGTCTCACGTCTGGCGGGCGCGGTTGCGCTTCTGGCCGTCGCTGCCGGTCCCGCTTTCGCGGCCCCGTGCAGCACTGGAACCACAAAATCGAAGACCCCTGATCAGCAGGCTTCCAACCCGAACAGCTCCGATGTCGACAAGTCGAGCAAGAATCTGGCCGGCGGCCAGCAGCCCGCCTCGCCCGGCACGGTCGGCGCCATGAACAACGCCGGCGCGACGCAGACCGCGGATCGGCAGGCCCCGACCGATGCGGGCGCGAAGTCGAAGTCGACGGACCCGGCTGCCGCGAATCTGGCCGGTGGCCAGCAGCCCGCCTCGCCCGGCACGGTGGGCGCCATGAACAAGGCCGCTGCTGACAGGCAGACCGCTCCGGTCTCCGACGACGGCTGCTGATCCGAACCGTACCCTTTCCCGCTCTATGAAAGCCCGCTTCGCAGTGTCGAGGCGGGCTTTTTCGTTCCTGTCCTCCGGCCGCGGCGAACCCGGGCTCCCGATCGAGCGATCCGGTTTGAACCGGCCAAGTTCGGGTGTATCTGGCATCGAAACCGGGTAGATTCGGCAATCGAGGTTAAGGGAGGAGTGCGACGTGGGTGGTCGCCGGGCGATGCTGCTCATCGGAGGGATGGTGCTCGCCGCGGCCGGTCTCGCCGTCACGCCACCGGGCCAAAGGCTGCGGGCGGATGCGGGCCCGATCATCGCGGAGATGCGGGCGCGGGCAACGGCGCTCGTCCCCGATTGGCGCGATGGTCCACCTGCAGCGGCACAGCTTCCGGCGCCGCGCACCGCCGTCGAGGATGGACGGACGGTGGTGCGGCTGACGGCAATCGAGCGCGCGCGGATCGGGCTCGTGGCCGAGTCACGGCCGGCCGTGCTTCACCGGCAGGAGCTGACCGCCTACGGCAGCGTCCTCGACCTCGCCCGGATCACCGAACTCACCAACAGCTATGCGGGCGCCGTCGCGGCGCTCCAGACGGCGCGCGCCCGTGTCGAAGTCTCGGCCAGTGCTGCCCGCCGGGCCCGTAACCTGGGCGCCGGCGTGGTGGCGGTGGCGCAGATCGAAACCGCCGAGGGCACGCTCCTGACCGATCAGGCGTCGATGACGGTGGCGGAGTCGCAGTTGCGGACGCTCGCCGCCACGGCGCGCCAGGAATGGGGTTCGGTGCTCGGCAAGGCGATCATCGAGCGGTCTCCGCTGGTGACGCGCCTGATCGAGCGGACCGATTTCCTCATGCAGGTCACCTTACCGCCCGGGGAGACGCTTCCCGAAGCGCCGCAGGCCGCCTTCGCCGAGGTGCCGCCCCAGAGCGCGCGGGTTGCCCTCCGGCCGGTCTCGCCCGCGACGCGGACCGATCCGCGGATCCAAGGGCAGAGCTTCTTCTACCTGGTCTCCGGCGAGAGCGGCCTCCTGCCCGGCACCAGCACGATGGCGTTCCTGCCGGCGTCCCGCGCGGTCAAGGGCGTCCTCGTGCCGGAGGATGCCGTCGTCCACGGAGAGGGCGGCACCTGGGTGTATCGCGGCACCGGCGACGGCGCCTACGTGCGCCATCCGGTCCGGCCG
>NZ_BACT01000498.1:0-6217 GCF_000333255.1 Methylobacterium sp. B1
GGTTCTCCATGCCCTGGTGGGTCTGGAACCTGTTCGGCGCGCAGGGCGTGTTCCTGCTCCGCCGCGAGGACGCCGGAAGCTAGCGCGCGAACGCGGCGCCGCCTCGGCGCCGCGTCCTGTAGGGGCCCTGGATCACCGTCCGCCGCGTTCCGAGGCGCCGGGATCGGAAGCCCGCGACCAGCGCCAGCACCGGCACGGCCAGCGGCCCGAGCCGGGCGAGGAGGTCGCGGATCGGCGCCCAGACGGTCTCGACGAAGCCGCCGGTGGCGGGCGTCTCGGGGGCGGGGGGCTCGGGGGCGAGCAGGGCCGCGATCGTGCCGGGGGCCATCAGGGCCGCCATGCACAGGTAGGCGGCGCGCCAGCCATAGGCGTCGGACAGGTAGAGGGCGCCCGCCCCCGCCGCGAGGTTGCCGATCCGGTAGCCGATCTCCGACCACGACGACATCAGCGCCTGCCGCTCCGGGGGCGCGGCGGTGATGCGCCAGCCGTCGATCACCACGTCCTGGGTGGCGCCGGCCACGCCGAGCGCCAGGGAGAACGCCACCGTCCAGGCGAGCCAGTGGGCCGGATCGCCGAAGGCGACGCCCGCGAGCGCCAGGGCCACCAGGATCTGCGTGGCGACGATCCAGCCCCGGCGCCGCCCGAGCCAGCGGCCGATGAGCGGCGCGTCGTGGCGGTCGAGGAAGGGGGCCCAGAGGAACTTGAGCTTGTAGGCGATGGTCAGCTCGCTCATCAGCCCGATCGTGGCGAGCGGCACCTGCGCCTGGACGAGCCACGCCGACTGGGTCGCGTAGACGAGCAGGAACGGGATGCCCTGCGCGAAGCCGAGCCCGAGCACCGCGGCGACGCGCCGGTCGGTGAACAGGGGCGTGAGGAAGGCGTTTTTCTCGGATCTTGCCGGATCGGACGGGGCGCTGGCTGCGGCCGGGTTTGCCATCCACGCGTCTCCTGGGATTCGCGACGGAGAGAGCAGAGATGGGCGGGCGGTGCAACACACACGGCTTTCCAACCTGCCCCCTCATCCTGAGGTGCCGAGGCCCGCTGACGCGGGCACCTCAGGATGAGGGAGTCTATCGGGCGGATCGTTACGCCGCCTTCTTCCCCCGCTCGGCGATCTTCACGAGGCTGCGCAGCACCTCGGTGGCGGTCTTGAGCCGGGCCGGGACCGTATTCAGCTCGCGCACGAACACGACGCTCATGTCGGGCCGCACCTTCGCGAAGGAGGCCTGCTCGGCCACGTAGGCGACGAGCCCCTGCGGGTTGGCGTAGGAGCGGTCGCGGAAATGGACCACCACGCCCTTCGGCCCGGCCTCGACCTTCTCGACATTCGCCTTGAGGCAGAGGATCTTGATCGTGCCGATCTTGAGGAGTTGCTCCACCTCCGGCGGCAGCGGCCCGAACCGGTCGATGAGTTCGGCGCCGAAGCTCTCCATCTCGGCATCGTCCTGGAGGGTGGCGAGGCGCCGGTAGAGCGCGAGCCGCGCGCCGAGATCCTCCACATAGGTCTCCGGGATGGTCACCGGGGCGCCCAGCGCGATGGTCGGCGACCACGCCTCCTCGGGCACGTCCTCGATGCCGGCCTTGAGCGCCGTCACCGCGTCCTCCAGCATCTGCTGGTAGAGTTCGTAGCCGACCTCCTTGATGTGGCCGGACTGCGCGTCGCCGAGCAGGTTGCCGGCGCCGCGGATGTCGAGATCGTGGCTCGCGAGCTGGAAGCCCGCGCCCAGGGTGTCGAGGCTCTGGAGCACCTTGAGGCGCTGCTCGGCCTGGGCGGTGAGCTGGCGGTTCGCCGGCGTGGTGAACAGCGCGTAGGCCCGGGCCTTCGAGCGACCGACCCGGCCGCGCAGCTGGTAGAGCTGGGCCAGCCCGAACATGTCGGCCCGGTGGACGATCAGCGTGTTGGCGGTGGGGATGTCGAGGCCCGATTCCACGATCGTGGTCGAGAGCAGCACGTCGAACTTGCCCTCGTAGAAGGCCGTCATCACGTCCTCGAGCTGGCCGGCCGCCATCTGGCCGTGGGCCACCGCGACCTTGATCTCGGGCATCTCGGCGTCGAGGAATTTCTTGACCTCCGCCAGATCCTCGATCCTGGGAACCACGTAGAAGGACTGGCCGCCGCGGTAGCGTTCGCGCAGCAGGGCCTCCCGGATGGTCAGCGGGTCGAAGGGTGTCACGAAGGTGCGCACCACCAGCCGGTCCACCGGCGGCGTCGCGATGATCGAGAGCTCGCGCACCCCCGTCATGGCGAGCTGGAGCGTGCGCGGGATCGGCGTCGCCGACAGCGTCAGCACGTGGACGTCGGCCTGGAGCGCCTTCAGCCGCTCCTTGTGGGCGACGCCGAAATGCTGCTCCTCGTCCACGATGATCAGGCCGAGATCCTTGAAGGCGATGTTCTTGGCCAAGAGGGCGTGGGTGCCGACCACGATGTCGACCGTGCCGGCGATGAGCCCCGCCCGCGTCTGCTTCATCTCCCCGGCGGAGGCGAAGCGGGAGAGCTGCGCCACCTGGACCGGCAATCCTTTGAAGCGCTCCGCGAAGGTCCGATAGTGCTGGCGGGCCAGCAGCGTCGTGGGGACGATCACCGCCACCTGCTTGCCGGAGATCGCCGCCGCGAAAGCGGCGCGCAAAGCCACCTCGGTCTTGCCGAAGCCGACATCGCCGCAGACCAGCCGGTCCATCGGCCGGCCGGCATTGAGGTCGTCCAGCACCGCGTCGATCGCGTTGGCCTGGTCCTCGGTCTCCTCGAACGGGAAGCGGGCGGCGAATTCCCCGTAGAGCCCCTCCGGCGCCTTGAGGGCCGGCGCCTTCCGGACGAAGCGCTGGGCCGCGACCTTGATCAATTCGCCCGCCATCTCGAGGATGCGGCGCTTCATCTTGGCCTTGCGGGCCTGCCACGCGCCGCCGCCGAGCCGGTCGAGGGCGACCTCGGAATCCTCCGAGCCGTAGCGGGTCAGGAGCTCGATATTCTCCACCGGCAGCAGCAGCAGGCCGCCGGTGTATTGCAGCTCCAGGCAATCGTGCGGGGCACCCGCGGCGTGGATCGTCTTGAGGCCGACGAACCGGCCGATGCCGTGGTCGGCATGGACCACGAGGTCGCCGGGCTGGAGCGCCTGCACCTCCAGGATCACGTCCTGGGGTCTCTTGGCCTTGCGCTTCTGGCGGACCAGCCGGTCGCCCAGGATGTCGCCCTCGGAGACGACGGCTAGCTCGCCCGCGATGAAGCCCGCCTCCAGGCCCCAGACGGCGACCGCCGCGTCGGTGCCGCGCTTGAGCGCGTAGACGTCGGTGAGCCGGGTGATCGCCACCGGCTTCTTGAGGCCGTGGTCGGTGAGCACGCCGCAGAGCCGGTCGCGGGATCCGTCGGACCAGGCGCCCAGGATCACGTGATGACCGGATCCCTGGAGGTCGCGGATATGCGCCACCGCGGCGTCGAACACGCTGGCATTCTCGTCGGCCCGCTCGGGGGCGAAGCTCCGCCCGGCCTTGGCGCCGCAATCGATCACGGCGCGCTCCGCGGATTCGGGCTGCGCAAAGGGCGTCAGCCGCGCCACCGTGGCGGTGGCGATCCGCTCCTTCAGCTCGTTCGGCGTCAGGTAGAGGGCCCGGGGCGGCAGCGGCTTGTAGGGAGCGACGCCGGCCTGCGGCGTCTTCATCGCGCCCTCGCGGGCCTGGTAATAATCCTGGACGAGGCTGATCCGCTCGGCGGCGGCGTCTTCGACCTGCGGGTCGAAGACCAGCGGCACGCCGCCGAGATAGTCGAACAGCGTGTCGAGGTGGTCGTAGAACAGCGGCATCCAGTGCTCGAGGCCGGCGTAGCGGCGCCCCTCGCTCACGGTCTCGTAGAGCCGGTCGTCCCGGGTCGCCGCGCCGAAGCTCTGGATGTAGCCCTGGCGGAAGCGCCGGATCGTCTCGGTGGTGAGCTGGACCTCGCTCATCGGCATCAGGTCCAGCGAGCGGAGCTGCCCGGTGGTGCGCTGCGTCTCCGGATCGAAGGCGCGGATCGATTCCAGCGTGTCGCCGAAGAAGTCGAGGCGGATCGGCGCGGCTAAACCCGGCGGCGATAGGTCGAGGATGCCGCCGCGCACCGCATACTCGCCGGTGTCGCGCACGGTGCCGGTGCGCAGGAAGCCGTTGGCCTCGACCCAGGCGACCACGTCGTCCATGGACACGACGTTGCCGATCGCCGCCGAGAACGCCTCCTTGGCGATGTGGGTGCGGGGCGGAACCCGCTGCACCAGGGCGTTGACCGTGGTGCAGAGGATCCGCGGGCGGTCCTCGGCGGAGCGGGTGCGGGCGAGGCGGGCGAGCGCCGTCATCCGGGCGGCGGCCGTGGCCGTGGTCGGCGAGACCCGGTCGTAGGGCTGGCAATCCCAGGCCGGCAGGCTCATCACGTCCATCTCGGGCGCGACGAAGCCGAGCGCCGCCTGGAACGAGGCCGAGCGTCCGGAATCCCGCGCCACGTGGACCAGCACGGCCGGCGCGTCGACGGTGGGCGCCAGGGCGCGGGCGAGGTCGGCGAGCGCCAGCGCGTCGAAGCCCTCCGGGGCGTTCGCCAGGACCGGGCTGTCGCCGCGCTTCAGGGCGTCGATCGCCCGGGCGAGCGCCGAGGATTTCGGCAGGGCGAAGCGCGCGACCTGCGGCTTGGCGGCGGGGGCGGGGGGCTTCGGCTGAGGCTTGGCCATCGGGTCTTTCGCGGGAAATCCCGCCGGGCGCGTCAGGGGTAGAGGTCGGGTGGCGTTAGCCGATCGGGCCGCCGCGATAAAGCATGGCGGCGGCGGCCGGGCGGCGGGACAGAGCCTATATGGACGCTCCGTCGCGGCAGGGAACGGCCCTGCGCCGATGGGCGGCCGATCGTCGGTGAGCCGGGCGCAGGATGGCGCGCGGGTCCCCTCTCCCGCATGGAAGAGGCCGCGGCCCGCGCCGCGTCGGGGCCGGGGATACCCCGGCGCACGCCCCTCAGGCGTCCGGCCCGACGATCTCCGCCAGCGCCGCCTCGACCCGGCCGCGGAAGAAATCCGCGTTGGGCATGTGCTCGGTCATCGCCCCGGCGCGCACCGTCGCCTGCCGCAGGATCTCGGCGCGGAGCGCCGGATCGGAGCGCTCCATCATCTCCAGCATGATCCGCACCACCAGCTCTGTGGCGATCGACCGGGCCGGGTGATCGTAGTTGGGCTTGGGTTCGTCCATCGCGGGCACTCTCGACCGGTCGCTCTCAGGAATGGATCGGCGCGTCGTGCCGGTGGAACGCCCGCACCCGCCGCCAGACCGACGTGTCGTAGTTCGACGGCGTCTCGACCTCGCCGGTGAGCCACTTGAACAGGTCGCGGTCCGGCACCTCGATCAGCGCCTCGAACTGGTCGAGTTCCGCCTCCGACAGGTCGCCGATCTCGGCATCGGCGAAGCGGCCCATGATCAGGTCCATCTCGCGGATGCCCCGGTGCCAGGCGCGGTAGAGGAGGCGGCGGCGGCGCGGATCGAGGTCGGCGCTCGTGCGGGTGGTGCCGGACATGGATCTCGGACCTCGGCTGAGGAAGGGCAGGAGCAGGGACGAGGGCTAGATAGGCGCCCGGGACCGGCGGATCCAGAACGGCGGCGCCCCTGGGCGGGTTACAACCGGCGCACGGGCGGCGTACGGGGGCCCAAAAACGAATTGCCTCCGGCGGGCGCTCCGTTATCTCGGGCTGCAACGCCCCGGACGGGGCGGCGAGCGGGAGCAGGACGATGCCGAAGGCGATCCGGGTCTACGAGTACGGCGGCCCCGAGGTGATGCGCTTCGAGGACGTGCCCCTGGCCGAGCCCGGCCCCGGGCAGATCCGCGTCAAGCAGGCCGCCATCGGCGTCAACTTCATCGACATCTACTTCCGCACCGGCGCCTACAAGTCCCCGCACATGCCCTACACCCCCGGCAAGGAGGGCGCCGGCACCGTCACGGCGGTGGGCGAGGGGGTCTCGCAGTTCAAGCCCGGCGACCGGGTCGCCTACGGCTCGGTGGCGGACGGCTGCTACGCCGAGGAGCCGGTGATCCCGGCCTCCGCGGCCGTGCCGATCCCCGAGGGGGTCGACGAGAAGACCGCCGCCGCCATGATGCTCAAGGGCCTGACCGTCGAGTACCTGCTGCACCGGACCTACGCGGTGAAGCCCGGCGACACGATCCTGTGGCAGGCGGCCGCCGGCGGCGTCGGCCTGATCGCCTGCCAGTGGGCCAAGCACCTCGGCG
>NZ_BACT01000497.1:0-1159 GCF_000333255.1 Methylobacterium sp. B1
CTGTGGTTAATCCCCGCTAAAGAGACAGTTTCCGCGCGCGTTCCCGTGTTGGGACACAGCCTCAGATCGCCTGTCCGGGCGTGTCCATGGGCCCGTGGCGGCGCGCGACCAGCAGGCAGAGCAGGGCCACCGGCACGCCGATCAGGGACGTGCCGACGAAGAACCACGTGAACCCGGTCCGCTCGATCACGAAGCCCGAGAACCCGGCGAGCAGGCTGCCCGGCAGGGCGCAGAGCGAGGTGAGCAGGGCGTACTGGCTCGCCGCGTGCGCGGTCGCCGAGAGCCGCGACATGTAGGTGATCAGCACGATCGACGCGAAGGCGTAGGCAAAGCCGTCGATCCCCACGGTCAGCGCGAAGGTCCAGAACGCCGCCCCGCCATGGCCGCCGTGCCACGCGAGATAGGCCAGCGCGAGGTGCGAGGCCGAGGCCGTCACGGTGCCGATCAGCAGGCTCGCCATCATGCCGATCCGCGGGATGATGGCGCTCGCCAGGAAGGTGCCGCCGAGCGCGATCCAGAAGCCGAACAGCTTCGTCACGGTGGCGATGTCGGTGTTGGAGTAGCCCAGCGTCTTGAACAGCGGGATCGCCATGGCGTTCGAGACGTAGCCGGGCATCCGGAAGCCCGCGACCAGCGCCAGCACCGGCACGGCCAGCGGCCCGAGCCGGGCGAGGAGGTCGCGGATCGGCGCCCAGACGGTCTCGACGAAGCCGCCGGTGGCGGGCGTCTCGGGGGCGGGGGGCTCGGGGGCGAGCAGGGCCGCGATCGTGCCGGGGGCCATCAGGGCCGCCATGCACAGGTAGGCGGCGCGCCAGCCATAGGCGTCGGACAGGTAGAGGGCGCCCGCCCCCGCCGCGAGGTTGCCGATCCGGTAGCCGATCTCCGACCACGACGACATCAGCGCCTGCCGCTCCGGGGGCGCGGCGGTGATGCGCCAGCCGTCGATCACCACGTCCTGGGTGGCGCCGGCCACGCCGAGCGCCAGGGAGAACGCCACCGTCCAGGCGAGCCAGTGGGCCGGATCGCCGAAGGCGACGCCCGCGAGCGCCAGGGCCACCAGGATCTGCGTGGCGACGATCCAGCCCCGGCGCCGCCCGAGCCAGCGGCCGATGAGCGGCGCGTCGTGGCGGTCGAGGAAGGGGGCCCAGAGGACTGAGCT
>NZ_BACT01000496.1:0-253 GCF_000333255.1 Methylobacterium sp. B1
CGCGAAGGTCGGGCAGACGCTGATGCACGACCTCCGGGTCCGCGTGTACGCCCACCTGCAGTCGCTGCCGCTCGGCTTCTTCACGGCGACCCGGGGCGGGGACATCCAGGCGCGCATCGCGAGCGACATCGGCGCCCTCCAGGCGCTGGTCACGCACACCGCGGGCGAAGCGACGCGCAACGCCAGCGCGGTCGCGATGACCGCGGCCGCCATGCTCTTGCTGGAGTGGCGGCTTGCCCTGTTCTCGTTCCTG
>NZ_BACT01000495.1:0-221 GCF_000333255.1 Methylobacterium sp. B1
GTCTACCGGTTCTTCGAGTCGAAGAAGGCGATCAACGAGGCGGTGCTGGAGCGGCTGATCGGCGAGAGCGAGGCGGTGATCTCGGAGATCGCCGACCGGCCGGGCCTCGACGCCACCGCGCGCCTCGTGGCGGCGATCGAGACCCTGCATCGCGACTGCACCCGCCGCTGCGAGACGTTTCCCCGCCTGCACGAGATGATCGAGGCGGCGATGGTGGAGAG
>NZ_BACT01000494.1:0-9229 GCF_000333255.1 Methylobacterium sp. B1
CGGCCTGGAGCAGCTCCATGACGAAGTCCTCGTCGGTCTCGATGGTCTTGCCGGCCTCCGTCTTCTTGCCGATCAGCGCCGCGCAGGACGGGTAGACGTAGAACGCGCCCTCGGGCGTCGGGCAGGTCAGGCCGTTGGTCTGGTTGAGCATCGACACGACGAGGTCGCGCCGGCCCTGGAAGGCCGCCCGGAACGTGGCGAGGTGATCCTGAGGGCCGTCGAGGGCGGCGACCGCGGCCCATTGCGCGATCGTGCTGGCGCCGGAGGTCTGCTGGCCCTGGACGAAATCCATCGCCTTGATGAGCGTCTCCGGCCCGGCCGCGTAGCCGATGCGCCAGCCGGTCATGGCGTAGCCCTTCGAGACGCCGTTCATGGTCAGCGTCCGCTCGACGAGCTGCGGCTCGACCTGGGCCGGGGTGACGAATTCGAAATCGCCGTAGGTCAGGTGCTCGTAGATGTCGTCGGTGAGGATGTGCACGTCCGGATAGCGGAGCAGCACGTCGGTCAGCGCCTTCATCTCGGCGCGGGAATAGGCGGCCCCAGACGGGTTCGAGGGCGAGTTGAGGACGATCCACTTGGTCTTCGGCGTCAGGACCCGGTCGAGCTCCTCGGGCTGGAGCTTGAAGCCGTTGGCCATGTCGGTGTCGGCGAAGACCGGCGTGCCGCCGCACAGGCCGACCATCTCCGGGTAGGACACCCAGTAGGGGCGGGGGATCACCACCTCGTCGCCGGGGTTCAGGGTGGCGAGGAAGGCGTTGTACAGCACCTGCTTGCCGCCCGTGCCCACGATGGTCTGCGAGACCTTGTAGTCGAGCCCGTTCTCGCGCTTGAACTTGCGCACGATCGCCTCGCGCAGGGGCACGATGCCGGAGACCGGCGGGTAGCGGGTCTCGTTCCGGTGGATCGCCGCGATGGCGGCCTGCTTGATGTGCTCGGGCGTGTCGAAGTCGGGCTCGCCCACCGACAGGCTGATGACGTCGACGCCGGAGGCCTTCAGGTCCCGGGCCTTCTGGGTCATCACGATGGTCGCGGACGGCTTCACCCGCGAGAGGACGTCGGCGAGGAGAGCCATGGCGTGCGGTGCTCCGGATTGCGTGGGCGAGGAATGCCCGTTCGCCGCCCCTTTTTGCGGCGCGGCGGACCCTAGGCCCGGGACGCTGAGCCGGCAAGGCGGTGCGCGGCACGAAGCCGGATCTCGCGCCGGGCGCGCGGCGCAGGTCTCGCCTGCGCGGCCGCTCTCGCTTTGCGGGATCGTCGTTACCAGATCCTGTCCATGACTCCGCTCTCCGTCCTCGACCTCTCCTTCGTCGGCGCCGATTCGACCCCGGCGCAGGCCCTGCACGACACCCTGGCGCTCGCCCGCCACGTCGACGGCCTCGGCTACCGGCGCTACTGGCTCGCCGAGCACCACGCCCTGCCCAACGTGGCGAGCCCCGCCCCCGAGATCATGATCGGCCAGATCGCCGCCGCGACCCGCAACCTCCGGGTCGGCTCGGGCGGGATCATGCTGCCGAACCACGCGCCGCTGATGGTGGCCGAGCGCTTCCGGGTGCTGGAGGCGCTGTTCCCAGGCCGGATCGATCTGGGTCTCGGGCGCGCGCCCGGCACCGACGGCCTCACCGCCCGGGCGCTGCGCCGCCGGGAGGCGCCGGGGGAGGGCGGCGGGGACGATTTCCTCGACCGCCTGCAGGAGCTCCTGTTCTGGGACGGCGGCTTCCCGGAGGGGCATCCGTTCGCGCGGATCGAGGCGAGCCCCGCGGGGGTGCCGCTGCCGCCGATCTTCCTGCTCGGCTCCTCCGATTACAGCGCTCGCCTCGCCGCCGAGATCGGCTGCGGCTTCGGCTTCGCGCAGCACTTCTCCGGGATGCCCGCGGAGCCGCCGATGCTGGATTACCGGAACCGGTTCCAGCCGACGCGGCTCGGCGCGAAGCCCCACGCGATCCTGGCGGTGGCGGCGATCTGCGCCCCCACGGATGCGGAGGCCGAGCGGCTGGCCTCCAGCGCGCGGCTGGCGACGCTGCGGCGGGAGCGGGGCGAGTACCGGCCGCTGCCGAGCCTCGCCGAGGCGCTGGCCTACCCGTATTCCGACGCCGAGCGGATGCAGATCGCGCGCGGCCGCGACCGCCTGCACGTGGGCGGCCCCGAGACCCTGCGGGCCCGGCTCGCCGACATGGTCCAGCGCACGCAGGCCGACGAGCTGATGGTCGTCACGGCGATCCCCGACCAGGCCGCCCGGCACGAATCCTATGCGCTGCTGGCGCAGGCCTGGGGGCTCGGCGCCGCCTCACAGGCGGCCTGAGCCGTCACCGGCCCCCGCCGCGGGGTCCTGGCGGCGCCGCCGCCGGCCGTGCAGGCTCCCGCCCGGATCACGCCCGCGACCAGACGGGCCGACCGGAGGAGAGGCAGCATGGGCAACCGACGCGAATTCCTGACCGCCACGGCCGCGGGCCTCGCCGCCGCCGCGGCGCCGGCCCGGGCCGGCGAGGAGCGCACGGCGGCTCCGAAGACCGCGCCCAACACCGCGCCGGCGGCGCCGCCGCCCTTCGGCATGCCTCGGGACGTGATCCTACTCAACATGCGCCGCGGCGACGCCTACACCCTGGGCGTGAAGACCAGGGACGGCGTGCTCGACGTCGAAGCCGCCGGCCGGGCGCTCGGGATGCCGGTTCCCACCGACATGGACGACCTTCTCCAGAACGGGCGCGGCCCGGCGCTGCGGGCGCTGATCGACGCGGTCGAGGCCGCCCCCGACGGGCGCTTCATGCTGGCGGAATCCGGCATCGCCTACGCGCCGGTGGTCACGCGGCCCGAGAAGATCATCATGATGGGCTTCAACTACCGTCACCACGCGGAGGAGACCGGCACACCGATCCCCAAGGACCCGCCGCTGTTCAACAAGTACAACAACGCCCTGAACCACCACGGCGGCACGATCGCACTGCCGACCCAGGCGGCGCGGGAATTCGACTACGAGACCGAGCTGGTGATGGTGTTCGGCCGCGAGTGCCGGAACGTGTCCGAGGCGGACGCCCTCGACTATCTCGCCGGCTACTGCACGGGCAACGATTTCAGCGCCCGGGACCTCCAGACGCTGACCTCGCAATTCATGATCGGGAAGACCTCGGACGGGTTCGCGCCGCTCGGCCCCTACTTGGTGACCGCCGACCGGGTGAAGGACCCGAATAACCTCAAGCTCAAGACGCTGGTCAACGGCCAGGTGCGCCAGGACTGGAGCACCAACGACATGATCTTCAACTGCCGCCAGCTGATCAGCTTCGCGTCCAAGGTGATGACGATCAAGCCGGGAGACATCTTCTACACGGGCACGCCGCAGGGGGTGATCTTCGGCGAGAAGACTCCGCGCAAGGACCGGGCGTGGCTGAAGCCCGGCGACGAGGTGGTCTCGGAGCTGGAAGGGCTCGGGGCGCTGCGGTTCAAGCTGGTCTGATCGCGTTGCGCGACGGCGCGGTCCGCTGCGCCTTCACGGGCGCGGCAAGCGACCGGCCCCCTCTCCCTTGCGGGAGAGGGTTGGGGTGAGGGACGAGACGCCGCAGGATCGAGCCCGTCCTTGCCGCGCAGTCAGGTCGAGCCGTCTCCGGACAGACCTGATCCCTCACCCTGTCCCTCTCCCGCACGGGAGAGGGGACCCGCGCCCGATCCTGAAACCAGTCGCGCGCCCGGCCGTCCTCAGCGCCCGAACAGGCGACCGAGACGGGCGAGGAAGCCGCCGCCTTCCGCAGGTTTCGCATCGGGCGTCGCCGGCTTGGCCGCTTCCGTCTTCGGCGCCAGGACCAGCCCGAGCGCCGCCGTGTCGGTGGTCTCGCGGTCGATCAGGATCAGGCTGCCGGTCTCGCGGTTCTCCGCGTAGGCGTCGACCGCCACCGCCCGGTCGAGGCGCAGGACCACGTCGGCGATGTCGTTGGCCGACAGGCGCTCGGCCGGGCCGGGCCTGCCGGTCTCGGGATCGATGCGCGAGATGATCCGCTCCACGGTCGCGGTGACCGTGGCGGTGCCGATCTTGGCGAACAGGCTGGCACCCGGGCTGAGATCGGTCTCGGCCGCCCAGAACAGGCGGGCGTCGAGGGTCTCGGTGACCCGCATCGGTGCGTCGGTGGCCACGATCACCTGACCGCGGGAGGCGTCGATCTGGTCGGCCAGCACCAGGGTGACCGACTCGTCCTCGCCGGCTTCGGGCAGGTCGCCGTCGGCGGTGTAGATCCGCGCCACGGTCGAGGTCCGGCCGGAGGGCTGGACCGTCACGGAATCGCCCGGGCGCACCCGGCCGCTGGCGATCCGGCCGCTGTAGCCGCGGAACTCGGAATTGGGCCGGTTGACCCACTGCACCGCCATGCGGAACGGCGCGTTCAGCGCCTCGGCGCGGACCGGCACGGTCTCCAGGTAGGCGAGCAGGGGGCCGCCCGTGTACCAGGGCGCCGCGATGCCCGGCTCCACGACGTTGTCGCCGTTCTTGGCCGAGAGCGGGATCGCCTTGACCTCGGCGAAGTTCAGATCCCGGGCGAAGTCGGAGAAGCCCGCGACGATGCCGTCGAAGGTGCCCTGCGCCCAGCCGGCGAGATCCATCTTGTTCACCGCCAGCACGACCCGGCGGATCCCGAGATTCGAGACCAGCAGCGCGTGGCGCCGGGTCTGGCGGGTCAGGCCCTGGCGGGCATCGACCAGGATCACCGCCACGTCCGCCGTCGAGGCGCCGGTGGCCATGTTGCGGGTGTACTGCTCGTGGCCGGGCGTGTCGGCCACGATGAACGAGCGCTTGTCGGTGGAGAAGAACCGGTAGGCGACGTCGATGGTGATGCCCTGCTCGCGCTCGGCCTGAAGGCCGTCCACCAGCAGCGCGAGATCCACCTCCTGCCCCTGCGTCCCGTGCTTGCGCGAATCGCGCTGGAGCGCCGAGATCTGGTCGTCGAAGATCTGCTTGGTGTCGTGCAGGAGCCGCCCGATCAGGGTCGACTTGCCGTCATCCACCGAGCCGCAGGCGATGAAGCGCAGCACCGCCTTGCTGCGGTGGGCCGTGAGGAAAGCCGCGTAGCCGGAGGCGCGATCGGCGAAGGCCGTGGGAGCCTGGTGCACCGTCATCAGAAATAGCCCTCCTGCTTCTTGCGCTCCATGGCGCCGGCCCCGTCCTTGTCGATCACCCGGCCCTGGCGCTCCGAGGTGCGGGCGGCGAGCGTCTCGCCGATGATCTCGGGGAGCGTCGCGGCGTCGCTCTCCACCGCGCCGGTGAGCGGGTAGCAGCCGAGCGTGCGGAAGCGGACGAGCCGCTGCTGCGGGGTCTCGCCGGGCGCCAGCGGCAGCCGGTCGTCGTCGACCATGATCAGCTGCCCGTCGCGCTCCACCACGGGCCGCTCCTTGGCGAAGTAGAGCGGCACGATCGGAATGTTTTCCTGCTCTATGTAGAGCCAGATGTCGAGCTCGGTCCAGTTCGACAGCGGGAAGACCCGCAGGGATTCGCCCCGCTTCTTCTTGAGATTGTAGAGGTGCCAAGGCTCGGCGCGCTGGCGCTTCGGGTCCCATCGGTGCTGCGCGGTGCGCAGGGAGATGATCCGCTCCTTGGCGCGGCTCGCCTCCTCGTCGCGGCGGGCGCCGCCGAAGGCCGCATCGAACTTGTGCTTGTCGAGGGCCTGCCGCAGGGCCTGCGTCTTCATCACGTCGGTGTGGACCTCGGAGCCGTGGCTCACCGGTCCGATGCCGCGGGCGAGCCCGTCCGGGTTGGTGTGGATCAGGAGGTCGAGGCCGAGTTCCTTGGCGCGGGCGTCGCGGAAGGCGATCATCTCGCGGAACTTCCACGTGGTGTCGACGTGGAGCAGCGGGAACGGCAGCCGCCCGGGCGCGAAGGCCTTGAGGGCGAGGTGCAGCAGCACCGAGGAATCCTTGCCGATCGAGTAGAGCATCACCGGGTTCTCGGTCTCGGCGACCGTCTCCCGGAAGATGTGGATGGCCTCGGCCTCCAGCCGCTTGAGGTGGCTGAGGCGGTCGGCAGAGGTCTGTGCGGACGCAGGGGCGCTCGGCGGCACGGTGGCGGCGAGGGCGGCGCTCATCGGGCGAACTCCGGCTGGCGGGCTGAATGATCTTGGTTAGTCTTTAAAGAAGTCTCGAAAACGGCGGCCTCCTGGCCGGGCTGCACCGACGCCCCGGGGCGTCCGACATGCAGGCCGCATTCCTTCTTCTCCTCCTGCTCCCACCACCAGCGGCCGGCGCGCTCGGGCTCGCCGAGCTTCACGGCCCGGGTGCAGGGGGCGCAGCCGATCGACGGGAAGCCCCGGTCGTGCAGGACGTTGTAGGGAACGAAGTTCTCGCGCACGAAGCTGTCGACCTGCGCCCGGGACCAATCGGCCAGGGGGTTCAGCTTGATCAGGCCGCGGGCGGGGTCGAACTCGGCCAGCGGCGTCTCGGCGCGGTTGGCGGACTGGCCGGCCCGCAGGCCCGTGAGCCAGCCGCTCGCGCCTTCGAGCGCCCGGCCCAGCGGCTCGACCTTGCGGAAGCCGCAGCAGGCCTGCCGGGCGGCCACCGAGCGCCGGAAGCCGTTGATGCCTTCGTTCCGAACGAACGCCTCCGCGGCCGCGCGCTCGGGCGCATAGGCGGCGATCCGGATGCCGTAGGCCGCTTCGGTCTCGGTCCAGGTGTCGTAGGTCTCGGCGAAGAGGCGGCCGGTATCGAGGGTGACGATCTCGACGCGCCCCTTCGCCAGGCCCGCCATGGCCAGGGCGTGGGTGAGCGCCTGATCCTCGACGCCCAGGCTCGTCGTGAAGACGAGGCGGCCGGGGATCTCGGCGGCGATCAGGTGGAGGCGGCCTGGAAGGTCGAGCCCGGACAGCCGCTCCGCGAGGGCTTCGGCCGTCTGTCGGTCCGGACGGGTCATCGCGCCATGTCCCGGGGTTCGCGTGGTGGGTGGAAAGGCCACGGCCTGCGCCATGCCTGTTGTCGAAGGGCGGAAATGTTCGCTATACCGAACGAAGTCAAGGCGCCCCGGCGCGCTTGACGGTGTCGGGCCGGCGGTTCGGCGTGCGGTTGCGCACAGCAATCGGCGCGGGCAACCTGGTCCCGAGGTAAAAGATTCTTCTCACCGAGACCGGTAGCCTCCTATATGCGCCCGCGCCCCGCGCGCGGCGGAAGCCCACGGAGACAGCTTTGGACGCGATCGATCTGAAGATTCTCGCCCTGCTGCAGACCGACGCGACGCTCTCCATCGCGGCGATCGGCGAACGCGTGGGCCTGTCGCAGACCCCGTGCTGGAAGCGGATCCAGAAGCTGGAGGCCGATGGGGTCATCGACCGGCGGGTGGCGGTGCTCGATCCGGTGAAGCTCGGCCTCGGGCTGACCGTGTTCGTCTCCATCGAGACCGCCGACCATTCCCAGGACTGGCTGCAGCGCTTCGCCGCAACCGTCTCGGCCATGCCGGAGGTGCTGGAGTTCTACCGGATGGCGGGCGACGTGGACTACATGCTGCGGGTCGTCGTCGCCGACATGCAGGCCTATGACAGCTTCTACAAGCACCTCATCGCGGTACTGCCGCTCAAGAACGTCACCTCCCGCTTCGCCATGGAAAAGGTGAAATCCACGACGGCGCTGCCGCTGCCGGCGCCGCCGAAGAACGGGCGCCATCTGCCCGGCACCTCTCCGGTCCTCTCCGTGGTGGGAGAATGATATTCTCTTTTTTCGCAGTGCAGCGAATGTGATGTTCTCGTCTCCGCCCGTTCTGCAAAAAGAACGTTTCTTGATTGACACGGGCCGCGCAGGCCCCGACATGGTCTCGTAATGTCCCGCCAGAACCTCCTCCCGCGCACCGCCCCGTTCGGGGACGGCGAGCGCGCCAGCCTCGATGCGGTGCTCGGCGCCGCGAGCCCCACGCAGCGCGCATGGCTGGCCGGCTTCCTGGCGGGCCTCGACGCCGCCGGTGGCCAGCCCGCCGCTTTGCCGGCCGCGCCGCCCAAGGCCGCCGCGCCGCTGACGGTGATCTACGCGAGCGAATCGGGGAATTCCGAAGCGCTCGCCGGCACCGTCGCCAAGCTGGCGCGCAAGCAGGGCTTCAAGCCGAAGGTCGTGGACTTCGCCGACCTCGACATCGCGACCCTGCCCAAGGCCGGCAAGCTCGTCGCCATCGCGGCCACCTGGGGCGAGGGCGAGCCGCCGGCCCGGGCCGTGCGGGCCTATGGCGAGCTGATGGGGGAGGGCGCCCCGCGCCTCGACGGTGTCGAGTTCGCGGTGCTGGCGCTCGGCGACACCTCCTATGCGGAGTTCTGCGCCATCGGGAAGGCCCTCGACGAACGCTTCGAGGCGCTGGGAGGCAAGCGCGCCGCGGAGCGGGCCGACCTCGACCTCGACTTCGAGAAGCCGGCGGCCGACTGGATCAAGGGCGCGCTCAAGGCGCTCGCCCCGGCGGAGCAGCCCGACAACGTCGTGGCGGTGGACTTCGCCCGCGCCGGCACCGGCGAGGAGGACGACGCCGAGCCGAGCCGCGAGCCCGTGGTGGTCGAGGTCGTCGAGCACGTGAACCTCAATTCCTCGCGCTCCGACAAGGAGACGATCCACCTCGCCCTCGCCTTCGAGGAGGGCGCCCCGGCCTACGAGCCGGGCGACTCGCTGGAGATCTTCCCCGAGAACGACCCGCAGCTCGTGGACGAGATCCTCGACGCCGCCGGGCTCTCGGGCGACGAGGCCCTGCGCAAGGCGCTGCTGGCCGAGCGGGACATCACCACGCTGTCGGCCGCCACGGTCGAGCGTTTCGTCAAGGCCACCGGCCACACGCAGGCGCAGACGCTCATCGACAGCGGCGAGGCCAAGGCCTGGATCGAGGGGCGGCACCTGATCGACCTGCTGGAGACTTACCCGGCCAAGCTCACGGCCGAGCATCTCGGCACCATCACCCGGCCGCTGCCGCCGCGGGCCTACTCGATCGCCTCCTCGCGCAAGGAGGTGGGCGACGAGGTCCACCTCGCCATCGCGGCGGTGCGCTACGAGACCCACGGCCGCGCCCGCTCGGGGGTCGCCTCGGTCCACGTGGCCGACCGGATCCGCGACGGCGCCAAGCTGCGGGTGCGGCTGAAGCCGAACCGCCACTTCCGCCTGCCGCAGGACCCGGCCACCGACATCATCATGGTCGGCCCCGGCACCGGCGTCGCGCCGTTCCGCGCCTTCGTGCAGGAGCGCCGGGCGATCGAGGCCCCCGGGCGGTCGTGGCTGTTCTTCGGCGACCGGCACTCACCCACGACTT
>NZ_BACT01000493.1:0-1240 GCF_000333255.1 Methylobacterium sp. B1
GCCCCAGGGGCTCGATACGCTGCTCTTGTAGTCCGGCTGGCCGCTCACGACGGTCGAGTCCATGGCTCTCAAGCTCGCCGCCGCCCTTTGCATCCGCCGAAGCTCGTCGTCCTGTCGACGCTCTACGATCTGCTGCCCCCGGATCGGATCACAGCGGCGTTCGCGCGGTTCCGGGAGGCGGGCACGACGGTGCTGCATGTCACGCAGCGCCCGGCCCAGCCGATCCACGATCGCCACCTCCGGCTCGGCCTGCCTGAGCAGAAGCGCACCGCCGATCACGACGGCCGCACCGATCAAGTGACGCTACGGGAGAGGTCTCATGCTGTCGCGGCCTGAACACCTGCATCACTTCCCGACTCTGACATCGATCCAGGCCCCTCGCGCAGCTGTCGCGGTCGGCTGGATGCTCGGGATCGGGACCCTTCTTGCGGTCCTGATCCTCCTGTACGTTCCCTGGGTACAGACCTCGGCCGGCACGGGCCGCGTCATGGCCCCGAATCCAGCGGACCGCGTGCAGGCCATCACCGCCCTGGTCCAGGGCCGAGTCGAGCACTGGTACGTGGAGGATGGCCAGCGGGTCCGCGCCGGAGATCCGATCGCGCGCCTCGTCGACAACGATCCATTCCTGCTGCAGCGGCTCGCCGCCGAGCGCGAGCAGATCGAGGCCGAGATCGCGGCAGCCGAGCAGGCGGTGAAGGTTGCGGAAAGTCAGGTCAGCCAGACCCGTGAGGCCGCCGAAAAGGGCTTCGTGACGCGGCGCAACTTCGAGGCGGCACAGATCCTGGTCGCTGAGCGGCGCGCGCGCCTGGCCGAGGCCAAGGCCAAACTGAGCCGGCTCGAAGTGACCGTAAACCGCCAATCGGCGCAGCTGGTTCGCGCGCCGCGGGACGGCCGGATCCTCCACATCAACGCGGCCACCGGCGGCACCTTGGTGAACGCAGGGGACACCCTGGCCACTCTGGCGCCGCACGCACCGGCCCGTGTGGTGGAGCTGATGGTCGACGGGCGCGATGTCGCCTTGATCAGGCCCGGCCAGCCCGTGCGCCTGGCCTTCGAAGGCTGGCCAGCCATTCAGTTCAGCGGCTGGCCCTCCGTGGCTCATGGCATGTTTGACGGGCGCGTGCGTGCGGTCGATCCCTCTGCGCAACAAACTGGCCGGTTCCGCGTGCTGGTCGAGCAGGATCCCGGCAAGCCCGCATGGCCCGACGCTGAGTTCATTCCGCTGGGTGCGAAAGTGCGC
>NZ_BACT01000492.1:0-15360 GCF_000333255.1 Methylobacterium sp. B1
ACGGGGCGCCCGCCTGCGCCAGGGTCGAGACGGATCCGCCCGCGCGTTTGCTCATCCCACCGATGGCCGTCGAAGCCGTACCGAGGGCGCCGCCGACGAGGCCGCTCGCCGCCGACGAGAGCATGTACAGCACGACGAGGGTTGACACCGCCCAGGCGAGAAGGCCGTGATACCCGGCGGTTGCGGCCGACGGCTTGCCCGAAAGCCGGCCGGCCAGGGCGCCACCCGCCACCGCGGCGAGGACGCCGGAGACGACGAACCAGAGGCCCGCACCGATGCCGATCGCGCTCGCCGCCGGGGTGCCGTCGCCGAGGGGATCCACCGTCGACAGGCCGATGCCGAGGCCGAGCATGTTCAGGACGACCTGGGCGATCAGCCCGACCGTGGCGCCGGCGAGGACCGCCCCCCACGAGACCGAGTGCAGCATCATCGTGCGGATGTCCTCGGACGGTGTGACGGCGCTGCCCTGAGGCGGGCCACGGTCGAGCACCGGCCGGTCCGGGATGGCGCGGCCGGTCGCCGCGAGGGTGGTATCGGTGACGGTAGCCATTGTGGTTTCTCCGGGATCTGTGATTTGCGAGGGAACGGGCGGCTGAAGCGGATCAGACGATCCGGCCGCGTCGCACGAGGGCGTGGTAGAGCCACAGCACGACCACGGCCCCGACGACCGCGACGAGCAGGCTGTAGAGGTTGAGGCCCGAAACGCCGGGTTGCCCGAACTGCTCGAACAGGAATCCGCCGACCACGGCACCGATGACGCCGAGCAAGATGTCGACGAGCACACCCTGGCCGGTGTTGTTGACGATCTTGCTGCCGATGAAGCCGGCGATCAGGCCGAGGATGATCCAGGCAAGGAGGGACATGGGCGGCTCCGGTTCGCGGCGCGCTTCAGGGTTCCGGCACCGGAGCGGCGCCGATGGGGGCAGGCGTTCGACGCACTGCGAGGCCGACCGCCTCGTGCAGGACGGTGCGCCTGTCTCTGCGTCGTCTTCGTCCCGGCGCACCGCGCCTCGATCGGGGCCGCGGCTCCCGGCTGGATGTCCCCGCTGATCGTGCCGACAGTCAGCTCGATCAGGTCACGGCGTGATTTCGCGACAGAACTTTCTCACCTCGGTTGCCGGCTGGGCCGCCACCGAGATGCCAAAATCGAGCGGGGTACTCCTGTTCAATGACCGCGCCTGGCGAGATGTTCCGAAGTTCTATTTAAAAACTTCGGGATCCAGCTTGAGTGATTTGCGCTTGTTGTTTTAGTCTCAGAATTTTTACAAATCTATCAAATGAATGATTTTGTTCGATCCGGCGTCTCACGGCGTATAGAGCGACGACGCCGTTTCGTTTGACGCCGGTCACACCGTACCTGCGCGCGATGTGGCTGCGAACGGTGTGGGACCAGAACCCGAGCCGCGTTTTGGGGGCGCTACGGGGTGGGTACCCTCCGGAGCTGCCGAGCTCTGGCCCTGGTCGCCCTTCGTTTCGGCGTGTCGGAGTGCTCCGGCGCCAACCCTGCGACCGAAAGGTCGAAAGCCGTGATGCACGGACGGCAGCGCCATCCTTCTACGCCGCGCCGCCATATGCAGCATGGCCGATACGACGGGTCAGGACGCCCTTTGGTAACATCCGCGAAACGTGGATGAACCGCGCCGGCGTTCCGATTCTACACAAGTCTTTGACGTGGAGCCGTAAATCAGTTTTTGGAATTGGTTGTCAGACTCGCCAGATCCCGGCGAGAACGGCGTGCCGATCGCTACACCGACGCAACCCAGGGTCGTCAATTCGACGATCCTGCTTCTGTAGATGTAAATAAAGGTCCATATAGCGCCTCGCGATGGTGTTGCGCCCTGAGTCTGCAAACCTTATGCGTATTCCGCGTACAACTCGCGTATCAAGCGCGCTGTGCCTTCGACAGTATAGGGTGCTGGCGCGCGTATGTCGGCTCAGAGGCCGAATTAAGCGAGAGGCCTATTTTATTTGCCGGGTCCTTCAGCGCGACAAGATGCGTGATAACGATCACCCGAAGCCCGCTCGCGACTGCCGGCATGCCTTCGTGATCAGAGCCCGGTGTCGGCGGAGATCCGCTGGAGCGCCCAGGATCTCGGACGTCCTCCCGGCCCGCAACCGCTACGCTCCGTGGCTGCTGCTCAGCCACGGCACCTGCCGGCGGGCGCTCCATCGCGTGTTTCTGAGGTGCAGATAATTTGGGTTGAATCCGCAATACGCCTTGAGTTGCTCAACGTCCAAGATCGTCAGGACCCGGCGCTTCAGCGTGATGAATTGAAGCCGACGCAACTCCCTCAGCGTGCGGCTCACGTGCACGTCCGACAGGCCCATCGTGTCCGCGATGTCGGTCTGTGTGAACGGGAACGCGTAACTGTTGTCGCTGACGCGCCCGACGGCTTCCAAGCGCAACAACAGCTCGCAGAACAGATGTGCGATCCGCTGATGGGCCTGCCGGCTGCCGATGTTGACCAGCCACTCGCGCAGGATCGCCTCGTCCACGAGGGCACACCACCATAACGCGCGGGTCACCTGAGGGTAGTGTGCCGTAACTTCCTCGATGGCGTTCCGGGAGATCTCGACCACTTGGCAAGGGGAGATCGTGCCGATGGCATGGTCCATCTGATCGAGGATGAAGACGTTCAGGTCACAGAAGTCGCCCGGCACCAAGTAGGCCATGATCTGGCGCTGACCGTCCGGCAAGACCTTGTAACGGCAGGCATAGCCGTCGAGGATGAGATGGATCCGCTCGGGAACATGGCCTTCCTCGATGAGGTCCGTACGTGCGGGCACTTGGCGCACGCGGGGAACGAGGGCTCTCAGCGCAGCTCGATCGCCGTCGGTGAGGTCCTCGAAGCTCTCAAGCTTGCGGATCAAGGCATCTTGCATCGGGCCACGGTGGCAAAGGGCAACATAGTACCTTAGGTCCATTATCAGACACCCGCTCCTTCATAGGACGGATATTTTTCCGCGTCCGGCGGTCGATCGCGAGGCCCGCGTCACGTCGCCGGAGGCAGCCACGTCGCCGGACCATTCGGCGAGAACTGGGTCTCCGGCCTAATGAAGGGCTTTCCGGATGGTCGGCGGCACCTCGCGTCTTTTCACGTCGCGCTGTCCGTGCGGAGCCTGACGCGCTGCCTGCTGCCGGTCATCGATCCGTGTCGGGAGATCCGTCTGATGCGCTGTCCACGCCTGCGCAGGGCCTCGACGATCCAGATCAGGATCAGAAGCTCACGGGGTGACTCGCCTGCCTCCGCGGCCAGAGTCCGATCAACCTGATCTCGCCAACGCGCGGCGGCGCCGCTGCCGGCAGACAGCACCGGGGTCTCTGCCCTCACCTCGTCCGGCGGCACAGGCCTCTGGCGACGAGGCGGCCGCTCCCCTCCGGTACGACGCTCAAGGAGAAGGTCGTCGCTCCGGGACGATCGACCAGAAGGTCGCGGCCGAGGAACGCATCGACCTCCCCGGCGGCGATAGCGGTGGCATGCGCCTCGATATGCGCGTTGGCCGGCCATTCGAGCTCGACCAGTACGTTCGGGGCGGCTTCCTGCCGGGGGACACGATTGGACGGGCAACCCTCCGCGCTTCGGGTGGAAGCTTCATCATGCCGGGGCATGGCACCCAAACACAGGTTGTAACCGCTTCCGGGGCCTGCGCGTCGGTCCGGATTGGAAATGTCAGGCATTGGCCGCTTCGACGTCCGCTCCCTCGCCGTGTACGCTGCCGCCGGGAATCCGAGGGGGGAACCCCGGCCTGAACCTCTGCAATTTTCGCACCTTTAAGTTGTAGTTAATATTTTCTTTGCCACAACATCGGTGGCGGGCAGGCGACGCGAATGGATCTGGCCCAGGCGACTCCGCGATACGCAGTGGCTTCGAATGTGTCGTAAGCGATGGGGACGTGGATGCCGACTCGGAGATCCCGAGTCGCGGCTGCTGCGATGACGATCGGACTTCTCGTCATCCCTGTGACGCGACCGGCTGTCGGTGGTGAAAAGCTCGATTCAGCCGCGGCCGCGCTCGTGGAAAGCTTTACCCTCCGAGCGGAGAATGCACGGCAGGAGGGTGCCGAAGCGCGGCTCCGGGGCGCGAAGGACGCCTTCATGCCGACCGTCTCAGTGCTGGCCGACGCGCCGCTGAGCAGCCGGATCCGCTACAGCCCCGAGATCGCTCCGACGGTCGTGGGCCTCGACGTGACGCCGCGCGCAGCGCCCTACCAACTCGGAATCGTGGCCGACCTGCCGCTTTTCGACGGGTTTCGACGACTGAACACGCTCCGTGCCGTCGATGCACAGACGGATGCCGGACGCGCCCTCGTCGCGGGGAAGCGTCAGCAGGTCCTCCTCGACGCGGCGATCGCCGTCCTATCGGTCATGCGGGACACGCAGATCCTGGAATTCAGGGACGCCCAATGCGCAGCGATCGGCCGGATCCTCGACGCCACGGAGCGCCAGCTCGCGGTCGGGGACGCGACGCGCACCGATGCCGCGCTGGCCCGATCCCGGCTCCAGGCCGCGGAGGCTGAGCGCGAGCGGGCGCGCTCGGATCTCGCGGCGTCCCGGGCGACCGTGGTGCGTCTCACCGGGATGGATCCAGAGCGGGTTGCCCCGCCGCGCCTGCCCGGCACGCTGCCCCGCACGCCGGAAGCCTACGAGGCGCTCGTCCGCACCAACAATCCAGGGCTGATCGCGGCGCGTCTCGGCGTTCAATCGGATGCGGCGCGGGCCGACGCCGTGACCGCCGACCTGCTGCCGAGCGTGAATCTGCAGGTCTCGCGGATCTCTCAATTCGGCTACAGCGCAGCCCTGGATCGGATCACCGACACCACGACGCGCCTGCTCGCCCGGATCCCCCTCTACGAGCCCGGCGCATTCCCGCGCGTCGCGGAGGCTTCCGCGGCGGCGCGCCAGCGGGGCTATGAGGTCCAGGATATCGAGCGCACGACGCTCAGCACGGCGCGCGTCGACTTCCTCCGGCACAAAACCGTCGCCGAGCAGGCGGCGCGGCTTTACGCCCGGGTGGTTGCCCTGCGTCAGTCCGTCAAGGGCATGGAGATCGAACGTGTCGCCGGCTTTCGGACGATCTTCGACGCGCTGAACCTCCGGGCCGAGCTGGGTGACGCGGAGGCCGGCGCGGCGGCCGTCGCGGCGGAGCGGGACGCCCTGTCGCTCGCGCTCGCAGCCGCCGCCGGCTTGCTCGACGTCGACCATCCGGGCGCCGTCGGCAAACGGGCGCGGGTGCTGCCGCGGGCCGCGTCTCGGGTTGCGGAATCGCCGCTGGTCCGATCCGGCGTCCCTCCGCTGCGGGGAAGCCACACGGAGCTCAAGCCGGCTCCGGAACCGGTGCTGCGTCTGTCGCGGATCGATCCAGATGACGCTCCGTGACGAGGCGCCCGTCGTGGATCCGCATCACCCGATCGACGCCGGCGAGGACCTGCCGGCTGTGGGTGACGTAGACCTTTGCGGCCTCCACACGCCGCAGACTGTCGATCAGCGACCGCTCGGTGTCCGGGTCGAGGTTGGCGGTCACCTCGTCGAGGAGCAGGAGGCGCGGCTGCCGGCACAGGGCCCGGGCGATGAGCAGACGCCGCCGCTGGCCGGTCGACAGCAGGCCGCTCTCCTCCGCGATCAGGGTGGCGAAATCTTGGGGCAAGGCTTCGACCGCCTCGCGCAGGCCGACCTGATCGAGGGCCCGCTCCATCTGCGCCCGCGTGACGGACGGGTCGAACAAGGCGAGATTATCGGCCACGGTCCCGGCGAACACGCCATCGTCGGCGAAGACGACGCCGAGATTGGCCCGGAATTCCCGCCGCCCGAATTGCTGCAGCGCGGCTCCGTCCACACTGAGACGGCCCGCCGCCGGCTCGTGGAGGCTCGCCAGGATCTTGAGCAGGGACGATTTGCCCGAGCCGGAGGCACCCACGATCGCGATGCTCTCGCCAGCCGCGACGTCGATCGTCAGGTCGACGTCGCGCAAGAGCGGGGCATCCGCCCGACCGAATTGCACGCGGACGCCTTCGAGCGCCACCGTCCGGCGCACTTTCCGGTGGATGCAGACATCGTCCGCGCCCGGCTCCGCCTCCTGGCCGACGAGATCGTCCAGACGCTGGAAGTGAACCCGCATCACCGAGAGATGCATCAGGTTGACCGTCAGCCGGTTCACCCGTTCGAAAAAGTCGCCGCGCAGGGCAAAGAAGGCGTAGAGCGAGCCGATCGTCAGGGTGTTCCCGATGACGCCGGTCACACCCATGTACAGCGTCGTCACGGTGCTCGTCGCGATGACGAGATGCATGAAGAGTTCGGCATCGATGGTCGCGTGGCGGGCGCGGAAATCCGTGTTGGCGAAGCGCGCGAAGCTTTCGAACCATCGCATCGCGAACAGGTCCGCGGCGTTATGGGCCTTCAGGGTGTCGACCCGGCGCAGACCGTCCAGGAGCCGACCCTGCTCTTCGGAGCGGGCCTCCAGGGAGGTCGCGGTGTACCGGTTCAGGGCCGGAAACGTCACGGCCCGGACCAGCAGAACGGCCGCGAGAGTCAGCAAGGTCAAGCCGGCCATGAGTGGCGCGTAGTAGTACATCAGGCCGACGAGCAGCACGGACGTGAGCGTGTCCGCGATGGCGGTGACGAGACCGCCGACCAGGAAAGTCTTGATGTGGTCGATGGAATCGACCCGCACGACGAAATCCCCGGGATGGCGCCGCTCGAAATAGCCGAGCGGCAGCCGGAAGGCGTGCCCCACGACGTTGCGCGTGAACTGCAACTGCATCAGCGTCGATGAGCGCAGCACGATGGCGTCCCGCAGCCAGCGGCCCACGGCCTCGAAGGCCATCATCGCCGCCAGCCCGATGGCGAGCACGCGCAGCAGATCGAGATCGACCTGCGGGATGACCACGTCGAGGGCGATCTCCAGCAGGATCGGCATGCCGAGGCCCAGCAGGGCGATGGCGAGCGAGACCAGGCAGATCTGCCAGACGGTGCCGCCGAGCCCCCGGGTCGCGCGGAACACCTCCATGAAGCCGAGGCGGCGCTCGGCCGTCAGGCGCGCAAAATCCATGCGCGGTTGGAATTCGAGGACCACCCCGGAGAAGAGGCGTTCCATATCGGCGCGGTCGTAGATCCGCAGCCCGAATTCAGGGTCCTGGATCCGGTAGCCGTCGCGCCCGATGCGCTCCAGGACGACGAAGTGGTTGCCATTCCAGTGCAGGATCGCCGGGAGCGCCACCCCGGACAACTCGCCGACATTCGAAAGCGCGAAGCCGTTGGCATCGAATCCCAGCCCGTCGGCGACCTCGACGATGTCGGCGAGGGACATGCCGGACTGCGACAGAGGGAAAAGCGCACGCAGGTAGCTCAGGTCGATCTGGTGCCGGTGGTAATTGGCCACCATCGCCAAGCACGCGAGGCCACATTCCTTGGCCTCGCTCTGGGCCATCCAGCGGATCCTGCGCCGCCGCGCCAGGATACGGCTCAGCCAACCCGTCATGATGTCAACCCCTGCCGCGCATGGCCCGGATCGGATCGAGCACCCAGTCGATCAGCCGCCGCCGCTCCACGACGATGTCGGCGCTCAGGGTCGAACCGATCCGGATCGGCTCGTCGACGCCGTAGGCGCGGATGGTGCGGGATTCCGGGAGGACCTCGATCCGGTAGGTGGATTGCCGGTTCGATTCCCGCGCGTCCTGGGCAGGCGGCAGGTCGGCGGCCGGACGCAGGGGCGATTCCGAGATCGACGTGATGGTCCCGTGGCCGATGCCGAAGGTCTTGAACGGGAAGGCATCGTATTTGAGCACCACCCTCTGTCCGACCTTGGCGAGGCCGACCGCTCGCGCGGGCACGCCGAGCACGATCACCGGGTCGGCGCGGATGTCGCCGACGACGGCAAGAACCTGATCGGCCGCCACGGACGCGCCCGTCTCCACGAACAGGCCGGCAACCTGCCCATCGACCGGGGCGACGATGTCGAGTTGGGATTGCGCCGCCTGCCCGGCGATCCGAGCCACGATTCCGCTCAGCTCGTTGCGCACGGCGGCGAGCTGTCCAGTCTTCTCGGCCAAGCCGAAGCGCTGGGTGCGTTTGCGTTCGTCCGCCTGTTGCCGCAGCTCGGCGCGCCGGGCCTGCAACTCGGCCATCTGCCGTCCGTAATCGAGGAGCGTCCGGCGTTGCAGATTGAGCGCGTCTCGGGTGGCGTAACCTTGGTCGAGATAGGTCTGGACGCGCGCTACGATTGCCCCCTGCTCCCGGAGGCCCATGCGCAGGATCGTCTCCTGTTGCGCGAAGGCCGCGCTCACGGCCTCGACATTGGCGTCGATCTCCGCTGTCTCCCGGTCGGCCCGCGCGAGGAAGGTCGTCAGGCGGTCGCGTTCACGCTCCAGGACGGCCCGGCGCTCGGTCAGGCTCGTCAGATCCGCCGCGACCGTGGAGACGCCGCCCACCGTCGGCTCGCGCAGCTTCACCTGCATCAGCCGCTGGCCGCGCCACACCGTCTCGCCCTGGCGCACGTCGATCGCAGCGACGATGCCGGGTGCGCGGGCATCCAGACGCGACATCCCGGAGACCGCCGAGACATAGCCCCGCACGGACTCGGTTCGCGCGAAACGGCCGAAAAAGAGGGCGCTGATCACCAGCACGATCATCAGGCCGAAGAACCACGCCATGGCCGAGGCGCCACGATCACGATGGAGGTGGAGGGCACCCGTCCGGCGCTGCAGAAAGCCGAGTTGCGTCCGTCCGGGCGCGGCGAGGGTGTCGCTCACGCGGCCCTCTCGATGGGCATCAGGGGATCCTCGGCCGCCAGGTACTCCTGGAGCGACGGCCAGAAGTGCCATTGTGCGGGACGTTCCCGGATCGTCGTCTCGATATGCCGGCGCATCAGGTCCGCGACGCGCCCGCGTTCGAGCGCATCGTTTGCCTGCACGGCGAAGGGATAGCGCGGCACCACAACCGCACCGCCCGCCTCGGCGCCGATCGCCAAGGGCACCACCGTCGCGCCGGTCAGGTGCGCCAAGCTGTCGATGCCGAAGGCGAACGCGGTCGGTAGGCCGAAGATCGGCATCGGGGCCGGCTTGCCGTAGCGCGGCGGTAGATCGGCGAACACGACGATGACCGCGCCCCGTCGGGCATAGCGAATGGCGGGGAGATAGCCGGCCCGATCCGTGACGGTGAGGAAGCGCACCGGCATCCCGAACTCGGTGATGCGTTCCATTACCCGGGTCTCCAGCGGCCTGTCGTCCCGGCGTCTCAGGATCAGCACGGAGCGGCCGGGGAAGAAGGTGACCAGGATGCTGAGGAGCCCGATCACGTAGGGACCCATGTGCAGGGGCGCGAGAATGACCGGCTCACCGCTCGCCGCGATCCGCCTCAGGACCTCGGGCGACTGGGTCACCACATGGGCGAGGTCCCGCTGGATCGCGGCCCGGCTGCGGGTCAGGAGCGCGAGCCATTCCAGCTCGGCCAGCGCGTCATGGAAGGCCGCCTCGCGGTCGAGGCGCCGCGCCTCCCGCCGCGGCAGACGGAGCACGCGTTCGAACCGGTCCGCGAGGCCGGAACGCGGGCTGCGGCCGACCGCTGCGTACACGCGGAACACGGTTCGCAAAGCCAGGCGGCGCAGGGGGAGCGGCAGTCCGGCGATGAGCGCCGCCTTCCTGGAGATACCCGAGATCGGCTCCATTGCCCGACGCCCCTGGAAGTCGCTGACTGACCGGTGCGGGAGCCGCCGCGGAACGATCGATGTTAGGCTGCCTGTGTGCTGGCGCGCGGGACGGAGCCCCGCGCGCCGGTCGCTTGGGTCAGCGAGACTTGCCGGAGGACGATCCGAGCCCAAGTCCAACGCCGACGCTGAGGCCGCCAAGATTCAAGCCGACAGCCAGGCCCTGCTGGGAGCCATGACCGCCGGACACAGTCTTCAAGGTCTTCAGGTCGAGTTTCTTCATGATTCTCAGGCCTCGTTAACCAGCGACGCCGTCGTCGCCTCCGACTCACTTATAGTTGTGGTGTCTCGGAGTCGATACCACTCAGTAGTTGCATCGGATCGCTTGCGTAAGTGTTAAGCCCTGCGCCGTTCGGCGTTAGGTCCGCCTCCTCCGTGGAACCGGCTGTGGTCCGGGATCGCAGATCGTGCCCCGCGGCCATGAATACCGGTGCGGCCCAGGACGCGGCGAAGCGCGAAGCCTCCAGAGGTGTCGGGCTCCGCATTCTGCCCGGTGCACAGACGCATTGCAGCGACCGGACCGGTGGCGTTCAAGCCCGTCACGCCGAACGCCGACTGGCCACGGCCACCACCGTCGAGGCGGTCGCACGCGAAGGGATCGCAGCGCTGCGGCAGCTTCGAGCGGCGTGAGCACCCATCTCGACCATCCTGAGGGTCCGAAGACCCACCCTGAGGCGGCCACGGGTTTAACCTTCGCAGCCGATCGGACCGGGTGCCCGACCAACCGGCGGCTTCCGGGG
Source organism: Methylobacterium sp. B1 (assembly GCF_000333255.1). Taxonomy (NCBI): domain Bacteria; kingdom Pseudomonadati; phylum Pseudomonadota; class Alphaproteobacteria; order Hyphomicrobiales; family Methylobacteriaceae; genus Methylobacterium; species Methylobacterium sp. B1. The sequence continues at coordinate 10,439 of NZ_BACT01000492.1, forward strand.
GCGCTCAGGTGCGATGAGCCAGCACGCCATCGCGCGCTGGTGAACCGTGCTCCGCCGGCCCCTTGCGCAGCGACACGGAGGGAGGTTGCCGGCAACGCTCATCGGTGAGATATCCCGACCCGGGTGCATGATCCGAAGGTCGGATCGGCAGGCTTCAGCGTTGGTCGGGCCGCCAGCGGCGGAAGGCCTGTGCGCGTGCCGACACTCACCTATCGTCCCCGGTCGTCCCTGCGCGGCCTGCTCACGAGCGGAGCGGGTGGCGGCCTCGTGCTCATGGCGAGCGCTGCGCTGGCCTTGGTCGTCGCCAACTCGCCGCTGGCCGACGTCTATTTCGCGGGGCTCAAGACCCATCTCGGCCCACTCTCGGTCCTGCACTGGATCAACGACGGCCTGATGGCCGTGTTCTTCCTGCTCGTCGGCCTGGAGATCAAACGCGAGCTGCTGGACGGGCGGCTGCGTACGTGGCCGGACCGCATCCTGCCGGGTGTGGCCGCACTCGGCGGCATGATCCTCCCGGCGCTCGTCTACGCCGCCGTCAATTGGCGCACGCCCGAGACCCTGCGCGGTTGGGCGATCCCGGCGGCCACCGACATCGCTTTCGCCCTCGGCGTGCTGGCGCTGCTGGGCTCGCGCGTGCCGGTTTCGCTCAAGGTGTTCCTCACCGCGCTCGCCATCCTCGACGACCTCGGCGCGGTGATCGTCATCGCCGTGTTCTACACCGCCGACCTGTCATTGCCGATGCTCGGCGGTGCGGCCGCGACGCTCGCCGCGCTGTACGGGCTGAACAAGGCCGGCGTCAGCCGCCTGTGGCCCTATCTTGCCCTCGGCGCGGTGCTGTGGGTGTTCACGCTCCTGTCGGGCGTGCATGCGACCGTCGCGGGCGTCCTGCTGGCCCTCACGGTGCCGCTCCGGCTGAGCGTCGGCAGGCCGGACGACCCGACCTCGCCGCTGCACATCCTCGAACATGCCGTCAGCCCGTGGTCGGCCTTCCTGATCCTGCCGGTGTTCGGCTTCCCAACGCCGGCGTGTCTTTCGCCGGGGTCAGCCGGCGATGTTGCTCGACCCGGTGACGCTGGGCGTGGCGCTGGGCCTGTTCCTCGGCAAGCAAGTCGGCGTCTTCGGCTTCGTGCTCGCGACCGTAAAGCTCGGCTGGGCGCAGCGCCCGCGCGGTGCGAGCTGGGCTCAGGTCTATGGCGTCGCCGTGCTCTGCGGGGTCGGCTTCACGATGAGCCTGTTTATCGGCCTGCTGGCCTTTGCGACGCAGCCGGATCTGGAAGCCGAGACCAAGATCGGCGTGCTGCTCGGGTCGCTCGCCTGCATGGCCGCCGGGGCTCTGGTTCTGCGGCTTGCCCCGGCCCGTCCGTCTCACCGCTGAGCCGAAGCCGCTGCCGCGCGGCGACGGGGCGCGACAGCCTCGATCCGTCGATCTCCCGCGAAACCTGGTGGAGCACCATGCGCCGTCACCTTCCAAAGCGTCGTCCCGGCACCATCGAGGGCCGGCTGTCCGATTTCGTGCTGGCGCTCACTGGGGTCATGCTCCTCGGGGCGATGATCCTGCTGCTGCTCTCCTGGCTGGGCGGCGGTGCAGAGGGAGCCGCGGTCGGGTACGCGGGGATGCAGGATTCTTGAGCTCTGGCCCCGAAGCCCGACGACCGATGACGACACTGACCGCGACGCTGCGTGAACTGTACGAGGGGGACACGCGGCGCGCGCACCGCTTCCGCTACGTCCTGCTCGTGTTCGACGTGGCGACGATCGCCTTCGTCATCGTCACCTCGTTCCTGCCGCTGATACCCTGGATCATCGCCTGCGATGTGGCGCTGGGCGTGTTCGTCCTGCTCGACTTCGCCGCCCGCCTCGGCATCAGCCGCACCCCGCTCCGCGAATTCCGGCATCTCAGCACCTGGACGGACCTCGTGGCCGTCGCCTCGTTCCTGGCCCCGGTGCTGGTCGAGGGCGTCGGCTTCCTGCGGATCCTGCGCACGCTCCGTCTGCTGCGCACCTATCATCTGCTGGAGCGGCTGCGGCAGGACAGCGAACTGTTCCGCCGGAACGAAGATGCGATCCTGGCCGCGACCAACTTGGTGGTGTTCGTGTTCACGATGACGGGCATCGTCTACGCCACGCAGCACAACACCAATCCGGCCATTCAGACGCCCATCGACGCTCTGTACTTCACGGTCACGTCCCTGACGACCACGGGCTACGGCGACATCACACTGCCGGGACCGACGGGCCGGCTGCTCTCGGTCTTCGTGATGATTTGCGGCGTGACGCTGTTCTTCCGCCTCGCGCAGGTGGTGTTCCGGCCGTACAAGGTGCGCTTCCCCTGCGACGCCTGCGGGCTGCAACGCCATGAGCCGGACGCGGTGCACTGCAAGGCCTGCGGCAACCTCCTGAACATCCCCGATGAGGGAGCCGACTGACGCTCTTGCGGGCGTCAGGGTCGTGGTGTCCAAGGCCGTCACACGGCGACGGCCTTGGACACCACGACGCGCTGCTCCAGGGCGGCGATGATTGTCGACGACAGCAGCTCGGCAGCCGGCGTGACATGTCCGGGAGCCCGGTAAAGGACGATCTCCGTATCGGGCAGTTTCGGAAGCTGAAGCCGGGCAGACACCGAGACCATGTCCGCCGGTATCATTTCCGTCGGCAGAACCGTTACGCCGAGCCCGGCTTGGACGGCGGCCTGAAGCCCGGCCAAACTTGGGCTGGTGTAGACGATGCGCCAGTCGCGTCCGGCCGCGTCGAGGGCTGACAGCGCACGCTTGCGATAGACATCGGGGGCCGGTGCGAGGATGAGGGGGATCGGGCCCCCGGTTTCCGTGACGAGGCGCGGCGACGCGACCCAGTCGAGCACCTCCCGCCAGACCTTGGTCCCGCCGCTCGGCCCCTGCGGCTCGCGCTTGAACAAGATCAGGTCGTAGCGACCCTTCGCGAAATCAGCGAGGAGGTTGACAGTGAAGTCGCACTGCACCTGAAGCGCGACCTGCGGATGGGTCCTCGCGAAACACGCCAGAACCTCCGACAGGTGCGTCGTCGCAAAATCCTCGGGCGTTCCGAGCCTGACGACGCCCGATACATCCGACTCGCGCAGGCGCGAGAGCGCCTCGGCTCCCAGCCGCAAGATCTGCCGCGCATAGGTGAGCAGGATCTCGCCCTCGGGCGTCAGCTGCAAGTCCCGGCCGTCCCGGTCGAACAAGCGGCGTGCGAGCCCATCTTCCAGGCGCTTGATCTGCAGCGACACGGTCGATTGCGTCAGGCTCAGGCGTTGAGCGGCACGCGTGAAACTGCCGTTGTCGACGATCGCGACGAAGGTGCGCAACAAATCGAGGTCGAACGGAAGGGGCGGACCCGGCATCGTCCCGACATCAAATCTCTCCGGGCGCCCTGCAAGCACCCGGGCCGCATTCCTGCCGCCTCAATGTCAGAATCGACGCCGCTGCGTGATGAAACGCACATGACCATAAGCTTGCACGAGGTGTCGCAGGATTAAAAATTATCTCTGCCATGTCCAATCCTGTGTCCATTTATTTTCGCAATGATCATCATTGGCTCCGTAGCGTTGTTCTGCGGCCCGGTCGTTTCCAGATCATTTGCGTGGATGAGCGAGAATGTCGGTCACGCATTGGCGGGCCGGTGCGCCTCAGCCGCGAACAGGTCGATATGACCGTGATCTTGAGTGGAGACGAACCATGAAGACTTCGCTGAAGACAGCCCGTGTGGCGCTCGTGACGGCCCTCTGCGCGATCGCGCCGATCTCTGCGGCCGTCGCCGACTACCGCGTCGGATCTCAAATGCGGCCCCTGCCCCGGACGACCTGGGACGGACTGTCGACCGGCGCGATCGACATGTCGGACGCCCCGCGGTTCTCCACTGGTGGCTGCCGGAGAAGCTCGGCGCAGGAAGGCAATGCTGATCAGCAGCACTTTCCGGTGCAGCAATACGGACAGACGGCGGGCGGCTACCGCTGCTGAACGGGGCCAGCGTCCTCGGCCCGACAGCCGGCCGTGTCTCACGTGAGGGCCGGCAACGTATCGGTCCGCCACGCCATCGTGTCATGGCGGACCGCTCTCCCGATCCTCGCCTCACAGGGCGTGTCCCGGCGGTCTCCTCCGGGAGTCCTCCCGCAAATCGTCCGCCGCGTCCTCTGCGAGACCGCAGCGCGATCGCGCCCCGACCCGGAGAGGCGCCTCGCGGGTGCCGATCCGCGGCGTGATCCGGACGCCGGGAGACAGCAATTGACCAATGACTGGCGAGCAACGGACTGCATCCGATCGAAATCGTGATGCAGAACGCACAAATCGAACCTATTCTGGAAAGTCATCGATCGATGGATGCGATCAGACACACCCCTTTGACTGTCGTGGAAGCCTGCAGGCTCATCGCGCGCCTCTTGAACCCGGAGGCGCGTTTTGTCTGGCTGGCGATCGTCTACGGAGGTGCCATCGCGCTCCTGGGTCTCGCGGCACCCGTTTCCGTCCAGCTCCTGATCAACTCCGTGGCGAACACGGGGCTGCCGGCGCCCTTGTTCGTCCTGTCGGGTCTCTTGCTCGGATTGCTGCTGGTCGTCGCCGCCCTGAGTGCGGCCCGCATCTACGTGATGGCCCTATTCGAACGGCGCGTCTTCGCCAGGATCGTCGCGGATATCACCGTGCGCGCCGTTTACGCCAGGGATCCGCAGTTCGACGACGCTCGGCGCAGCGCTCTGTTCAACCGCTTCTTCGATCTCGTGACGGTTCAGAAGGCGGTCCCGCATCTCCTGATCGGCGGATTTGCAATCCTTCTGCAATCCGGGATTGGTCTTGTTCTGACGAGCTTCTATCACCCCTTCTTTCTCGCCTTCAATCTCGTGGTCGCCTCTCTGCTGCTCGGGATCTGGCTCCTCTGGGTGGGACCGGCGCTCCGGTCGGCCGCGGCCC
>NZ_BACT01000491.1:0-17508 GCF_000333255.1 Methylobacterium sp. B1
AGAGGACGGACGACCAGGAGGGCGATCAAGGCAAACAGAGCGGCTTGCCAGGTGAGAGCCTCGAGTAAGCCGCCGCCGACGAGCACGGCGCCGAAGCCGACGAGGAGCACCATCATCAGGAGGCGTTCGAGTTCCTCGGCGTAGTCGTGCATCTTGCGATGATAACCATGGCCCCGGCTCGAGGAGCGAAGGGCCAGGGCCGCGGCGAACACGCCGATGAAGCCGTAGCCGTCTGCGGCTTCGACGATGCCGTAGGCGAGGCAGGTCACACCCAGGGCCACGAAGCCGTCACCGGTTCGGGACAGCTTCGACAGGTTCGGGAGGTGAAAGGTCAGCCAGCCGAGGGCCCGGCCGATGATCGCGCCCAGCACGGCACCCACGGCGATCTTCCAGAGGACATCCACCGCGAACCAGTGCGACCAGGACAAGCCGGCCAATCCGCCGCCTGCGGCGAGCGCGATGGCCAGGTTCACGAAGGGGAAGGCGAGGCCGTCGTTGAGCCCGGCCTCGGAAGTCAGGGCGAAGCGCGGCTCGTCCTCGTGATCCTCGGCCGGGTGACCGACCTGAACGTCGGACGCGAGGACCGGATCGGTGGGTGCCAGGGATGAACCCAGCAGAAGCGCGGCGGCAAGCCCGAGTCCCAGCAGGGTCGATGCCAAAGCCGTCAGGGCGAGGATGGTCAGCGGCATGGCGATGCCGAGCAGGCGCCACGTCACAGCCCAGCGCTTCCAGCCGATGAGCCGGTCGATCTTGAGGCCCGCGCCCATCAACGAGATGACGACGACCGCCTCGGTCGCATGCTCGATGAGCTTCAGATGCAGGCTCGGATGGGGTGTGATGGCGGCTACAGCCGGGATGGCGGACAGAGCGGCCCCGATCCCGACGCAGCAGATGGGCAGGGACAGAGGAAGGGCCCGGAGCACCATCGGCAGCCATGCCGTCAGAAGCACCAGGACACCGAACCCGGCGACGACGAGGACATAGGTTTCCATTCAACGATGAACCGCGTTGGGGCCCGGCTCGTTCCTCATCCCGCACCGTCTGCAACGGTCGGTCCGCCGGGGCTCCTCCGCGCAAAGCGACGGTTCGTGCCAGACCGCCCGAAGCCGCACCTTGGTCCGCCCTCGCCTCCGGCCCGAGCCGGCCCATCAGTCGAAAACTTGGACAGGAAGGTCGCCTGAGGCGCGCTCCTCAAGAACCCGCCGGGTCTGGCGCATCCGCCAAGAACGTCAGTGGCGGTGCGCTCGACGGTTCTTCGCGTGCGACAGGAAGAAGCGCAGCATCTCGCCACTGGCATCCGGACCGGTCGGATCGGTGTGCGAGCCGGCCGGGTGGCCGCCGGCCCAGGCATGGCCGGCGCCGTGCAGGACCCAGTGCTCCGAAGACCACTGGCTGTCCGGTTCGGTCAGGACCCTCCGCGTATATGCCATCCCGCCCTTCGAGCGTCCCGCGACGGTGGTAACGGTCAGTCGTCCCTCGGGCTGCGCCTGGGCGAGCGCCTGATCACCGTTGACCGGCGAGACGGTCGTGTCCCTGTCTCCGTGGAAAACGATGGTCGGCACGGGATGCGCGGCCTGTACCGGCCGGAGCAAGGCACCCCGCCGCATCGTGGCGATGGCGGCCGACATCGAGCCGGCCGAACCGCACGCCAATCCAGAATGGATGCCGACCGCTGCGTAGAGGTCCGGGTACATCATCGCCATCACCGCGGCGGCCGCACCGCCCGAGGACAGGCCGGCGACATAGACCCGCGACGGATCGACGGAGAACTCGGCCATGATCGCGCGCGTCAGACCGGCGATGATTGACGGCTCGCCCCGGCCGCGTCTCTGGTCCTCATCCCTGAACCAGTTCCAGCTCTTGGCGAAGTTGGCCGACCGTGGCTGGTCGGGATAGGCGACGAGGAAGCCCTGCGCCTCCGCCAAAGCGTCCATTCCCGTACCGATGGCGAAGTCGCGCGACGTCTGCGAACAACCGTGCAGCATCACCACCAGCGGAAGCGGTGTCCCTGCATATCCGGACGGAACGAACAGGTCGTAGGCCCGGCTTCCGGCGGCGTTGCCGAACCGGCGCGCCAGTGCGCGCGGCCGGTCGATGGCCAGCCCCGACGGGCGTGTCAGGGCTGTCCCAAGGGACTGACTCATTGGGGTGCTCTCGTGGGTGGCTGAACCTGCGGCAATCGGGTCGGACTACGACAACGTACCGATCATGCCCTTCACGGCGCGCCTGGGGTTCTCGCAGGCCCCCCTGTCGCCGCGCCGATTCGCGTCGGCGTCGTGGACGAGGAGGCTGCTGGCGTGCCCGACGCCTTCGGCCGTCGAGACCCGGGCGGGATCGTTCGGGGCATCGCGGGTAGCCTGCATGCCCCCGGCTGATCGGGTCCGAAGGGTGAGTTTTGCTTGCAGGCCGATCGCCTGGACGGCACCGGCGCGATCGAGACGCTGTTCGATGGTACCGATTCGCTCGGCGCCGCACGATGCCAGCGCCGGTAAAGGCGCGAAGGCGGCGGTCAGGATGGTGAGGGTGGCCAGGACGAGGCGCATCGGCGAATGGACTTTCCAAGGGTCGGCAGCATCCGGGATCCGCTCGGCGAGCGCATAATCCGATGCCGTCCCTCACCGATCGATGCGAGGGTAGCATCGAGACAATCCTCGCCGCGTCGTCTTGTTGCCGTGCGGCACGAAACGCGGGACAGGCCTGCGTCTGAGGGTGTAAGCAGCCAAAAATTTAGCCTTTGGACCACGTTATTATCGGCAGATCTAAGGAACAGATCGAAGATTGTTCAAATCATGGTCGAGTGCGCGTTCGATGAGCTTGTATTTTTGCCCAGTGTGACGGATTTAAACTATCGTCGTTCCATCATTTGATGGCGCGCTTGTCGATAGCAGCATCGTAATAATTCGGTTGATTCTGCGATCCGCCGGTTCAGGGTCGGCTTCGCCCCGGGGGCATAGCCATCACCCGCGTCCCGGCCTCGGTTCGCAAGCCTCGACACAAGGAACGTCCTCTGGTGCGCACGTCGGACGAGGTCGCGGAGACAGGGCGGGCGACCTGAGGCATTCGGACGACGCGCCCGTCACAGGACATTCCATGCAGACGGATCCGCCGTGCGGCGAGAGCCCGGCGCCGTGCCGAAAGATGGTTTCGGCTTGCCGTATTAATATTGCTCATCTGAATATGGACATAATGTAGCATGACCTATTTGCCCGACGGCGCGTTGTCGGATCGGAAGAAATATTTATCTTCGATTGGCAGGGCACGATGAAACAGACAATCCTGACGGCCGCCGTCGTCCTCGGAACGCTGGTGATACTTCCGGCGAGCGCCGATGCGCGCGGCGGCTTCGGTGGGGGCGGGTTCCACGGCGGCGGCTTCGGAGGCGGTGGGTTCCACGGGGGCGGGTTCGGCGGTGGCGGCTTCCGGGGTGGCGTAGCAGGTCGCGGCTTCGGAGGCGGGCTCGGCGGCAATCGCTTCGGCGGCGGTGCTCTCGCGGGTGGCGGCTTCGGTGCACGCGGGGGCCTCGGGGGCGGTGGGATCCGCGGAACAGGCTTCGCTGGCAACCGAGGGTTCGGCGGGCGGGGTTACGGCCGACGCGGCTATGGCTTTGGCTATGGCGGCCTGGGGCTGGGCGTCGGTCTCGGCCTCGCTGGCGCTGGATTGGGCTATGGTTACGGCGGATTCGACGACGGATATTATGGCGGGGACTACGCGCCTGCCGGTTACGGCGGTTACGGGGGTGGCTATGCCCCAGCCGGATACGGGCAGGGTTACGGTGCCGTCGAGACGGAGGTGGCACCTGCCGGCGACTCGGTCAGCTACTGCGTTCAGCGTTTCCGGTCGTACGACCGTCGGAGCGGCACGTATCTGGGCAACGATGGTCAGCGCCATTCCTGCCCGTAACGATCTGCGCGGCCTCTGACGGGACCGCGGCACGACAGGCCCCCAGCCGCACGGCTGCGGGGCCATCTGCCCCACCAGGTTCCAGCTGTGGTCAGGTGAGAGAGCGGGTCACGCGCCCTTCGTGACGGAGGTCTTTCCGACCAGCCGGATGTGTCGCCCGACTTTGCTTCTGCGAGGAACGGGCGCCGTTCACGCTCACTGTCGCAGTCCGTTGCCGATCTCCCGTTGCGGCGTCTGAACGCCCCCGCCCGAGCTCCCGCCTTCGGGCGGCGCCGGTCGTATGGCGAGGCGCGGACAGGCAATGCTCAATACTGCGGGCTTCCGACCGCTGGCCAGGGCCGTCCGCGGAAGCCATCCGTGTCCCGCCGCCATCAGGGCGGCTGCTCACCCGTCGCGGTATCCCAGACGGTTCAGGCGTGCCGGAGAGCGTATGAACGATCTGCCGGGCGCTTCCGCACCGGTCGACGCTTCAGCGCATCCGGCGTGAGGTCGCTCGCGTCTCCGAGCAGTCGTCGGCCGGAGGTGATCACCTGGAGGGTCTGGCGATCGGCGCCCGTTGTCCACGCGGCCTGTTCCAGGTGCTGCAACCGAGCAATCATATCCACATGGCCTGCGATCGCGTGACCGAGTTGTTTTGTCACCAAGTCTGTCACCAGGCGCTGTAGGATGCTCAATTCGTTCTGATCAAGCTGAGGAATGGTTGTCACGTCGCGCCTCCTTGGGGTTCGGCGATGCAACATGGCTCACGGCCACAGGTCGATGCTTCAACATAAATTGGATTGGATCGTCTTTTTGATCTGTCTTTTGATAGAAAACAGCAATACAGAGCCGGAATTCACCGAAAGACGAAAGCATTTCGCATCGAAAGCCTCCGCGGTGCGGAACCTTGCGGACTGGGAGAGCTTCATCAAGGGCGGGAATTCGCACGGTCGGCCCGCTGCAGTCTCCAGCAAAAGAGTCCGCGGACTTGTCAAACCCGCCGCCTGAACCGGATGCGTCCGCCCGCCGTTCGGATGGGGGCGGCCGCTGCCGGTGCTTCCTGAATCGATAGGATCTCCCATGAAGCGACTGCTCCTCGCGATCGCGGCCTTGACCGCGGCAGGACCGGCTCTGGCGCAAGGATCGTTTTATCGCGAGCCTGCGGCGACGGGATCCATCATCTCAAATCAGCCCAACAACACGGGTGGCGCGGACGATTTCACGGAATCTCCAGGTGGGACCGGCGTAGACGCGTTCAGCAGCAGTTCGGCCGCGGGCGGCAACGCCAGCCGCCCCGAGGTTGGTGCGCCCAACAGCAGCGGCGGCTCCAGCGGCAGCGGCGGCTAGACGGTTTGCCGTCGAAGGGGACCGCTGGTCCAGCCCCAGTGAGCACGTCAGATCAAGATCTGGGGCTGTTCCTGCAAGCAATGCGATCGGGAGCAGCCCTGGCCTGCCGCGGTCAAAGCCTCAGTTCCGTGCACCAGCATACGGTGAAGTCATCGGAACTCATGCTTGGGCGTGTCCCATGAAGCAAACAGAGCCGTTGTCCGAGAGGCGAGTGTCATGCTGTTTCGATCCGAGACCCCGCCGCCGCCCGGCAACCTGCGTGTGTCGGAGCCGGGCGCCTCCGACCGGCCGACCACGGCGATGCTGAAAGCCGATATCGACAGCGGCGCCACGGGGGACAAGATCGCCGTCTACGACCCGGGCCTGTCGTCGCTCGGGACCGATGACGAGGCGGCCGGCTGCGCACCGTCGCATCAGCGTATCGCCCTGGCGCGCGAGACCGAGGCGGCGTCCGCGAAGGTCAGGCGCGCCGCACGGTCGCCCAGCCTGGACGCCTGGATCGTGCTGGGGTTCAGCGGATTCATCGGTGCTATCGGGATCGTGCTGAGTGCCGCCATCTGGATGGGACACTGAGTTCGCTGGCGCGATCCATCGGACCAACGCGGCACGACCATCCTGAACCAGACCTTGTATGTCTTGCGCCAGCGGTGCGGAATGGCTTCCCTGAAGGATCCGGGCTTGGTCGCGACCGGCCACGCGCACCAACGGCTGCGCGATCCGAGATGCGGTGCCACCACGGTCGGCGAATTCAGGCCGGGCGGACCTATCCACCGGTCCCGGGGTTGCCGTCCGAAGTTCCGGCGCGGTCCGCGCGGTCTCTTGAACTGCGTGCGGGACCATGCGAGCGAGAACCGTCAGCGACGGGGTGCCGGCCTCGAGATCGTGGCTCCTCGCGGCGGCCCGCACCAGCGCGGACGGGGCCTCATCCGACCGCCCGATTCTCAAGCTGCAGGTATGTGGAGTCGAACTCGGAGACCCGCAGAAGCTCGTCCCATGCCTCGATCACCAGTGCGTTGCTGCGGAGCGTGATCAGGGTCTGACCGCGCATCTCCTTCAACACACGGTTGATGTGCACGGGTGTCAGTCCGAGTGCGTCGGCGAGATCGGTCTGGGTCATCGGGAGCGGGCAGCGGAAATTGCCTGCCAGGCCCACCGCCTGCAGCTTCAGGTACAGCTCGCAGAACAGGTGCGCGACGTGCTCGAAGGCCGAGCGGCGGCCCATGCTGACGAGCCATTCGCGGAAGATGCCCGAATCGATCAGCGTGTCGCGCCAGAAGACCGCCGCGAGGCCGGGGTGGCGCGCCGTCAGTTCCCGCAGGCTCTCGTGGGGGATGAAGGCAACGAGGGCCTTGGTCAGAGTGGCGAGGCTGTGATCCATCGTGCGGACGTGCAGGCTTTGCAGATCCGGGATGTCGCCCGGAATGTGGAACGACATGATCTGCCGCTTGCCCTGACGGAGGAGCTTGTACCGGCAGGCCCATCCTTCGAGGACGAGGCAGCAATGCGTGGGCTGGTCGCCATCGCGTACGATGTCTTGCCGGGCGTTGAGATGGTGGATCCGCACCGGCAGGCCCTGGATGGCCTGACGTTCGGTGTCGGAAAGGGTGGCGATGCTCTCCAGCTTGCGGATGAGCATGCCCAGGGCATGCTGGTCGGACGCTGATCTCATATCGTTCCACCATGGCATTGCAGGCGGAAGCGCGCGGCTCTCCCAGTCACCAGAGCCTGTACCAAATCGGCTGATGATAATCGCGAGACTAAACCAATGTCAGTTTCGTGTTCTGTCATAAGACAGATTCGCGAGTTGATTGATCATCGGTACCGCGCAGTTTCTGCCGGTCGACGCGGCTGTCGCTCGGCGACGACCCGCACGGTTGGCCTCTGACCGGCTGACCGAGGAGATCGGACCGGAGGCGGGTCATGACCGGAGCCGCCGGCCTCGAGGCTTGCGCCGGAGCGGGGCTCAGACCCGGCCCGGCGTCCGTTCAGCCTTCGGCGTATTCCAGCATCGGAGCGATCACCCGGTCGCCGCCGGACCGGATCGTGACGGGGATGCCCTTGGCGGCCGGCGTCTTGCTGCCGATGGCATAGTGCCAGATCGGCATCAGGACGTTGCATTCCGGGTAATAGCCGCCGATGCAGCCGATCGGGATGTCGTAGGCCACCACCAGCAGGCCTGAGAGCGCCCGGTCGACGCCGTCGTTCGCCACCGTCCGCAGCGTCACCGCCTGGCCGACCTTCAGGCCCAGCCGGTCGATATCCGAGCGGTTCATCAGCACCACTTTCCGGGTGTTCTTGATGCCCCGGAAGCGGTCGTCGTAGCCGTAGACCGTGGTGTTGAACTGGTCGTTGCTGCGCAAGGTCATCAGACGCAGGGAATCGTGCCCGACCTCGGGCATGTCGGCATCCTCGTCGAGGCCGGTCGGCGTGACGAAATTGGCCCGGCCCGTCTCCGTGTGCCAGTCCCGGCGCTTGGCCGGCAGGTCCCGCTGGAAGCCGCCCGGCTCCCACATGCGCCGCTCGTAGTCCCAGAAGGACTCCGGCAGCGTCTCGCCGATCTCCTTCCGGATCTCCGCGTAGTCGGTCCGGTAATCCTCCCAGCGGACCCGCGGGTTGGGCTCGAGCACCCGCTGCGCCAGTTCGCAGATCAGCCGGATCTCGCTGATCAGGTGCGGCGAGGCCGGGCGCCGCAGGCCGCGGTTGCCGTGCACGCAGGCCGAGGTGTCCTCCATGGACAGAACCTGCTGGCCCTTCGTGGTCTCGTCGATCTCCAGGCGGCCGATCACCGGCAGGATGTAGCTGACCGCGCCCGGCAGCAACGCGCTGCGGTTGAGCTTGGTGATCACGTTGACGGTCAGCCGCAGCCGCCGCCAGGCCGGCTCCATCTGGCCGTGGTCGGGAATGGCGCGGACGAAGTTGCCGCCCAGCATAAAGAAGGCCCGAACCTCGCCCCTGAGGATCGCCTCGCAGGCCTCCACGGTGTTGTAGCCGGCCTCCCGCGGCGGCTCGAAGCCGAACTGCGCGCCGAGCCGGTCCAGGGGGAACAGCTCAGGCTTCTCGGTGATGCCCACCGTGCGCTGGCCCTGCACGTTGGAATGGCCGCGCACCGGGCAGATGCCGGAGCCGCTGCGGCCGATATTGCCGCGCATCAGCAGCAGGTTGACCAGCATCTGCACGGTCTCGACCCCGGCCTGGTGCTGGGTCAGGCCCATCCCGTAGACCGCGACGGTCGCCTTCGCCGCGCCGTAAACCTTTGCGGTCGCCTCCATGTCGGCCCGGTGCAGTCCGGAGCGGCGCTCCAGCGCGTCCCAGTCCTGGCCGCGCAACCAGTCGGCGAAGGTCTCGAAGCCGTGGGTGTGCTCCCGGATGAAGGCCTCGTCGAGTATCGCCGGGCCGCCGGCCGCCAGCGAAGCGTCGTGCGCGTCCAGCACGGATTTGCAGATTCCCGCCAAAGCCGCGAGGTCGCCACCCGCCTTGACCTGATGGTACTGCGAGCTGATCCGGGTCTCCGTGCGGCTCAGCATCTCGGCGGGCGATTGCGGGTTCAGGAACCGCTCCAGCCCGCGCTCGCGCAGCGGGTTGTAGGTGATGATCGGTACGCCGCGCTGGCTGGCCTCCTGCAGCGGGTGGAGCATGCGGGGCGAGTTGCTCCCCGGGTTCTGGCCGAAGAACAGGATGCAGTCGGACTTTGCGAAGTCGTCCAGCGAGACGGTGCCGATGCCCTGGCCGATGCTGACCGGCAGCGCCACCGAGGTCGTCTCGTGGCACATGTTGGACGAGTCCGGCAGGTTGTTGTTGCCGTAGAGCCGGGCGAAGAGCTGGTAGAGGTAACTGCCCTCGTTCGAGAGGCGGCCCGAGCTGTAGAAGACGGTGCCGGTCTTCCGGTCCTCCACGGCCAGGAGTTCGCGGGCGATCTCCTCGATGGCGTGGCCCCAGGAGACCGGCACGTACCTGTCGGTCGCCGCATCGTAGCGCAGCGGATGGGTGAGGCGGCCGGTCTGCTCGAGCTCGTACTCATCCCAGTCCAGCAGCTCGGTGACCGTGTGCTTGGCGAAGAAGTCCGGCGTGCAGCGGTGGGCGGTGAGTTCCCAGGCCATGGCTTTCACGCCGTTCTCGCAGAACTCGAACGGCAGCGGGTTCGCGGGCTTCACCCAGGCGCAGCTGTTGCACTGGTAGCCGTCGACCTTGTTGTGGCGGGTGAGCGCGATCGGCCCGCTCGCCAGCACGCCTTCCTGCCGGAGGATGTTGCCGACCGAGCGCGCCGAGCCCCATCCGCCGGAGGGAAGGCGGTAGGGCCTGAATACGGGCTTGTCCAAGGGTAGAACTCCTGGCCTGAAAAAACTTTGCGAAACACCGGCGCTCGGGACGCGTTTACATTTCAACACGCCGACGTATTAAATTGTTCGCGAAAATAGTGTTCTTTAACGGAGGTTCGTTTGACCGTCACGAGAGATTACATGCTCAAGAAGTCCGAGGGGCCTTCGGAAGCGAAGCTGTTCTTTGACACCAGGGCGGTGCCGCTGGCGGCCAATCTCGCCGGCAGCCTCGAAGTCGCTCTGGAGCGCGCCTCCGTCCGCAGCGGCATCCGGCCCTCGCTGATCCTGGCGGCCTGCCTGGGCGCCGGCGTTCTGGGGGTGCTCGGTCTCGTCCGCAACGCGAGGACGGCGCAAAAACGCGTCCCCTGACTCCCCTGCGCCGGGGCGCCGGAGCCGGTTGCCACCCAGATGTCCGCCCCGAATCAGCGACGTCCGCCGACCTCGTCCACATGGTCCAGCAGATCCGCCGGATCCTCGTAGACGCGTATGGCCCCGGACCGCTCCAGCTCCTCGGTGCCGTAGCCGCCCGAGAGGAGGCCGACGCCGAGACCCCGGCAGCGGCGCGCAGCCAGCATGTCCCAGATCGAATCGCCGACGATCACCGCCGTCTCGATCGGCTTGCCCAGGCGGTCGGCGGCCGCCAGGAACAGGTCCGGGTCGGGCTTGGCGTATTTGACCATGTCGCGCGTCACGACCGGGACCCGGTCCGGATCGACGCCCAGCGCGTCGAGATTGACCCGGGCCGTCTCCATCCGGCCGCTCGTGGCGATCGCCCAGGGGATCCCGGCCGCCGTCAGGGTATCGAGCAGTGCCTTCGCCCCGGGGAGCGGCCGGATCTGCCCCGAGAGCCGTCCGTAGGCTTCTGCATGCAGCCGGCCCAGCTTGGCGACATGCCCGTCGCTGATCTCCCGCCCCGTCTCCCGCAGGAGCTGGTTCGTGAACAGGCCGCCGCTCATGCCGATCTTCCGGTGGATGCGCCAGACCGAGAGGGAGATCCCCTCCGCGTCGAGCGCCTGATTCCACGCGAGGACGTGCTGGTAGACGCTGTCGACGAGCGTGCCGTCGAGGTCGAACAGGAAGCAGGTTTCGATCCGCATGGCTGCGTGCTCCCTCAGGCCGCCGGACGGATCCGCTCCGACGCGCGCTCTACGGCCGCGACGACACGCTCGGGTGCGAGATGATGGATCATGTGGCCCATGCCGGGCACGATCACGAGCTCGCTGCCGGGCACGTCGTGGTGGAGCCGCCGCGACTGGCGGCCGACATCGGCGATCTGGTCGTCCCCACCGGTGATGATCACGACGGGCAGGTCCAGATCCCTGTAATGCGCCTGCAGCTCGACCGTGACGGGCGTCATCATCGCGGCATCCTCCGCCGAGGCGCGCAATTGCAGCGGGCGCAGCATCATGGCCGTCGGAAAGCTGCGCGCGAAGCGCTCGGGGATGGCGGCCGGGGCGAACAGCCCCTTGATCATGGCCGGCATCATGAGGCGTCCTGCGAGCGGCGAGACCGTGTGGCGCAGCAGGTCGCCGATGCCGGGGATCGCCACCGGCGACGCCAGGATCACGTCGGCGCGCAGCGTCGGATAGTAGTAGCCCGAGGCCAGCACGAGGCTGCGCACGAGCCGCGGTGCCTGAAGCGCGAGAGCGACCGCGACCAACGTGCCCCAGGAATGCCCGAGGACGACGGCCTGCGTGACGCCGAGCTGTTGCAGTGCCTTCTGGAAGAGCGTGGCGTGGGCGCGGGGCGTCCAGAAGCCGCGCGGCCGGTCGCTGTAGCCGTAGCCGGGGCGATCGAACACGATGACCCGGTGGCGCTTGGCGAGGTCGTCCACGATGCCGCTGACGAGGAAGTCCTGGATCAGGGTGCCGTTGCCGTGGATGAGCACCAGCGGCTCGCCCTGTCCGCGCTCCAGGTAGTGGAGGCGGACACCGTCGACGGTCAGGAACGAGCCGACGGGTGGCGTCTCCCGTTCCGCCCGGCGTGTCATCGTCGCCGCGTAGAGCGCGGACGCGCCCAGGGCCGCGGCCGATCCGAGCAGCGCCGGAACGAGCCATGTGCGGGAGTCAGTGCGTCGCGTCATGCTGTGAGCCTTACGAGTGAGAGGACGTGCGCCGCGATCAGCGGAATCGATCGGAAGCGGCGCGGCCCGAGTCGCGGGGCGAGTCTGTTCCGATTGGAAGGCGCACGGCGCGCGGGTCCTCGGCGCATGCGTCGTGATGGCGTCGGATCGCGGGGGATGACGCACTGCAATATGCCAACACCGGAGTTCAGCGATCGATCCCGATCCTATGAATAAATAATCGGCAACGTAATTTGCCGGAATGAGGTGCGGAATTATCCGGATCATTCGACGAGAAATGGCGGTTGATTTCAGAACGCCGCTGTTTGGCGATGGAGATATTTGAGATGAAGGCACTCACCTGGCAGAGCCGCGGTACGATCACCTGCGAGACCGTGCCCGACCCGAAGATCGAGGAGGGGCGGGACGTCATCATCAAGGTGACCGCCTGCGCCATCTGCGGCTCGGACCTGCACCTCATGGGCGGGTTCATGCCGACCATGGAATGCGGCGACATTCTCGGCCACGAGACGATGGGCGAGGTCATCGAGGTCGGGCGTGACAACCGGAAGCTGAAGGTCGGCGACCGCATCGTCGTGCCGTTCACGATCTGCTGCGGCGAGTGCCGGCAGTGCAAATGGGGCAACTGGAGCTGCTGCGAGCGCACAAACCCGAACGGCAAGCTCCAGGCGCAGACCTACGGCTATCCGCTCGCCGGCCTGTTCGGCTTCTCACACATCACCGGCGGCTTCGCGGGCGGCCAGGCCGAGTATCTCCGCGTGCCCTACGCGGATGTCGGTCCCATCGTCGTCCCGGACGGCCTCAGCGACGAGCAGGTCCTGTTCCTCAGCGACATCTTCCCGACGGCCTACCAAGCCGTGGAACACTGCGACATCGGCCCGGAGGACACGGTCGCGATCTGGGGCTGCGGCCCGGTCGGCGTGCTCGCGGTGAAGTGCTGCTACCTGCTCGGCGCCAAGCGCGTCATCGCCATCGACAGCGTGCCCGAGCGGCTGGCGCTGGCCCGTGAGGCCGGTGCCGAGACCATCGATCTCGGCCATCAGAACGTGCAGGACACGCTGATGGAGATGACCCACGGCCTGGGGCCCGATTCCGTGATCGAGGCCGTCGGGATGGAATCCCACGGGGCGGACACGACCCTCCAGAAAGTGTCCTCCGCCATCATGGAGCATACGGTGAGCCTGGAGCGGCCCTTCGCGCTCAATCAGGCGATCCTGGCGTGCCGTCACGGCGGCAACGTCTCGATGCCGGGTGTCTTCGCCGGTCCCGTCGGACCGGTGGCGCTCGGCGTCCTGATGAACAAGGGTCTCACCCTCAAGACGGGCCAGACCCACATGGTCCGCTACATGAAGCCCCTGCTGGAGCACATCCAGAACGGGGATATCGATCCGTCCTTCATCATCAGCCACCGTTCCACCAATCTGGAGGAAGGTCCGGCGCTCTACAAAGCGTTCCGGGACAAGACCGACAACTGCACGAAGGTCGTGTTCAAGCCGCACGGCTGACATCGGGCGCGGCGGCCGCACCGCCGCGCCTGTTCCCCGAGACACGGGCGGGCGGCCCTCTTGTGCGTGTCGGGCGACCGAAGCAGGCCGCGCAGACCGGGTCCGCCCGGCGCGCGGCATCGGCGCGAGCGTCAACCGGTCACCATCGAGACCAACGCGGCCGATCCGCCGAGCGCCACAGCGCCGATGCCTCCGAAGAAGGCGAGATTCGAACCCGCGACCTGCTCGGAGACCGAAGCGCCGGAATCCGTCACCAGGGATAGGGCGCCCCCGGCGGCTGCCACGGCCAGGGCGACGGACATCATGAGCGACATGGTTCGATCCTCCGGTTCCGGCCATCACGACGGAGGCCTCTCCGCAGTATGAGGTCAAATGAATACCCGATAATGATCATTTGACATCTTATGCAGTAAATAATTGAAATAACAGGCTCATAACGTCACACGGTCAGAACTTCGGTCGTAAGTCGCACGTTGTTCGCCCAGGCTCGACAGATTCGAGCCAGCGAGGTTCACGTGTGTCAGACAATATTTCCGGACAGGACAGCCGCCAGGGCAAGCGCGGTCGGCCCGCCCTCTACGTCCTGATCGTCAGTGTCGGCCTGATGCTGACGTCCCTGGCGGGGCTGATGATCTGGCAGGGGGCGACCGCACCGCCGGACTATGCCAGCCAAAGCCAAGCGGCCTCGCGCAAGCAGATCACCGGCTCCGAATCCGGCAAAGCCGACACTCCGTCATCGGCCAACAGCACGGGCGTGCCGGGCGGGAATCCGGCGTACCCGCAGCCTGCCCTGCGCAGCGTCAATCCATGACCGCGGCTGAGAAGGCGAACGACGATCAGGTCGAGGCTGCGGTGCTCGAACGCGCGCAGCGCAACTTCCTCGACAACGGGCCGGGCGACCGGATGTGGTCGGATCCTGACCCTATGGCGGGATCCACGATGAGCGCCGGTTTCGCGCTGAGCGTGGACCAGCAGGCCGCGTTCATCGCCGCGGCGCGGACGGAGATCGCGTCCGAGGGCCATTCGGCCGCTCAGCCGGAGGAGCCCCTCCCCTCGCGGGAAGATGCGACTGCGAGGCTGGGAATTTTCGCGCTCTATGAGAGCCGGAGAAAGGCACAGGCCGCGACAGCCACGCTCGTCGCGGCCGGCATCCCCGAGCAGGCGATCCGGCTCGTGGTCGATCCTCCCGATCCGGATGCCGACCATGCCGAGGCGGACGCGCCGGATACCGGCGGGGGCCAGGCCCTCCGGGATCGGCTCGAGACGTGTGGCGTGCCTCCTGAGGCGCTGGACGCCTGCTGCGCGCAGCTGAGGTTGGGCGCGGCGATGCTGAACCTTGTGGTCGCGGACGCTCAGCGTGACCGCGTCATGGGCATCCTGAAGGACCTTGGCTCGGTCGATACGACGCTGCGCCTCGCGACGTGGGGTGCCGAGGGCTGGGGCGGCACGTCGCCCGTCTCGACAGAGGGGTGGGGCGGCTATTCCGCCACCGCGACCGGTGCAACCGAGATAACGACAAGACGGGAATAAGCCGATGGCCCTGTTCGCCCCGGTCCGGTCCGAGACGACTGACCTCGACGCCGTGCGGCGCTACGCGGTGCGCGTCATCGCGCAATCCGAAGCCGAGGACCTGCAGATGAAGGCGGTCACCCTGGCGCTGCTCGGCGGGATCATGTGGCGCGCCGCGCCGGGATCGACCGAGATGATGCAGGACGCGGCGGGCGCTAAAGCCATCCTGTCGACCACCCTCGGTGGCCGCCATCTGACCTTCGCCTACAATCAGAACACCGAGTCGATCGAGATGCGCGAGGGAACGACGGACGGCCCCGTCCTGCACCGCTTCTGCAACCGGACCTTGATCGGAGACTTCGAACGCACCTTCAGCGCCTTGTGGGGTTGAGGACGCAAGGTCCGATCCCGGTCATCGGCGTCAGCCGGATCATCGCTAACCCGATCCCAAGAGCTGTTATTTTTGGATCAAACCACCAATAGAGTGCGCTGAGATCGGAAAATCTCGCGCAATCCTGCTTTTTGACCGAATGGGTCTCCACGATTCCTGGCACAAGCATCTGGCTGTTGCCCGGTGACGTGAGTGCAGCGAACACCGCGAGCGTTCCTTGCTTCCTCATCGCCCGCACGGCTTCTTCCGACCCGAACCCACTCAGGCCCTGCAGCCCCCTCCGGGCCGCGGGGCTTCTTTTCGATCTGGCCGGTGCTCGCCGCTTTGGGCGCAAAGGTCCGGGGTCGAACTTCCGATCTTCGCCGGGGATCACTCAGACCGGGCAACGCGTTCCTCCCATGGGCCGCGCCCCGACGGTCGCGCCGTCCGCTCACTTGGGAGGGCGGTCCGATGCAGCATGCGTTGACACGCAAGCTCGAGAGTTTCGAGCCCCTCTCCGATCAGGCCCGTTGGGCCCTGAACGGTTTGGTGATCAAGGTCCGGCAGGTCGGGGCTCGCCAGGATCTGATTCAGGAGGGCGACAAGCCCGAGAACGTCCTCCTTATCCTCGACGGCTTCGCGTGTCGCTACAAGGTCCTGCCGGACGGCCAGCGCAAGATCATGGCGCTGCTCGTGCCCGGCGACTTCTGCGACCTGAACGTCTTCATCCTCGACGAGATGGACCACGCCATCGGCACGATCTCGACATGCCAGGTCGTTGACATCCCGCGCCAGGCGATCGACGAGACCGCGACGCACCACGCGAGCATCGCGCGCGCCTTCTGGTGGTGCTCGCTGGTCGACGGCGCCGTCCTGCGCGAGTGGCTCGTCAACATCGGCGGGCGCCTTCCGGCTCCGCGCATCGCGCACCTCTTCTGCGAACTTCTGATGCGCCTGGAGGCGGTGGGACGGGTCACCGACAACAGCTACGCGTTCCCGCTCACGCAGACCGAGATTGCCGAGACGATGGGCCTGTCCGACGTGCACGTGAACCGGACATTGGGCGATCTGCGCGCCCTCGGCCTGATCCATCTCAAGCAGCGGGTGCTGACCATCCTCGACGTCGAGCGGCTTAAGGCGTTCTGCGAATTCACGCCGAACTACCTGCACCTGCGCAACACGCGCTGGGGCGAGCGGCGTGACCTGAGCTGGCCCGGCCGCGCCGAAGGAGGATAGGAATGGCCAGGCGGGGCAACGTCGAGACGCTGCTCGTGCTAAAGCTTCAGCCGATCGCGGTGGACACCGGCAGCCTTGACCGCGACGGCATGCTGATAATCGCCAACGGCCTGCTGGTTGGCGTGCTGGTGCGCCTCGATGCACCCGAGCATGCGCATCCGGGCTATTGGTTCCTGGAGGCGGGGTTCGGACCGCTCCAGGGCGTGCGGGTGGATGCCTTCCCCACCCTCGACCACGCCACGCGCTGGGTGCGTCATTATCTGAACCGGTGACGCTCACCGCCGCCTAGCCTTGGCGATCCCGTGGACAGGATGACGGCAGTCGCGCCGGCCACGATTCGAGCCGGCCGCTAGACGACCGGGACTAGCAGGTCCGGTGTCGAGATTGGCCGGCGCCACGTCGGTGCAGCGGCATCGGTATCCCCAAAAAACGCTACGAGGGTGCGGACGGCGAGGCGAGTGCCAACCCCTCTCCCCCGCCGCCCAGCGTCTGCGCCCGGGGGTGGCGAGGGTCTCGCAGGTGCCCTGGATATGCCGAGCCCAGGAATTTACGAACCTGGGCGACGCTCACTCCTCCGCGGGCGTCGCCCAAGCGAAAACGGGTTGCCGTGGTCCCGTCCTCAGCAATCGTCGTCGCCGGGCTTGATCACTTTGCCCTCCGGCGCCTTGGCCTGGTTCGTGGACGGCTTCGCTTGCGCGCCCACGTTGTTCATCGCGCCGACCGTGCCGGGGGATTCGGCCTTGGCGCCCGGTGTCACATTCGCGGTCGAGCCACCATCGACGTTCGAGGAGGCATCTCCGGCTTGGTGACTCGTGCTGTTCGTGGTGGTTCCGGTCGTGCACGGGGCGGCTGCGGCGAGGCCGGCTGAGAGGAGCAGTGCGGCGATTGCGCCGGTCAGTGTGGAGACGGTCTTCATGGTGGACTCCTTGGAAGTCTGGCGGGCGGTGGATCCGCGGCGGGGGTGCCGTGGCGGACGGGTCGATGGCGTCTCGGCCCGCGCGCCGAGCGGCTTGCATGAGGCCGTCGCGAGCAGGATGGCGAGATGGAGCTCGGTCACGCCGCCGGGCGGTGCCGGAGAGGTCTGACTGAGGACGCCCAGGGCCGGCACCGGTTCGGATCGGGTCCGGGACGTGAAAGGCCGGTCGAGGCGCGGTTGGCCTCGACCGTCGGTGCTCATGCGCGGCGCGGCGTCAGCGACTGACCTCCCGCTCGGGCGTCTGTCCGATCGACGGCGGCGCTGCGGCCGGGCAAAAAGGCGGCCAG
>NZ_BACT01000490.1:0-1102 GCF_000333255.1 Methylobacterium sp. B1
CCTCGGCGCGGTGGGCGCCTTCAAGAAGCTCGCCAACTACACCCAGATGGGCGGCGGCGTGATGGTGTTCTCGCTGGACGGCAAGGGCCCCTACGACGACCCGAATGTCGGCGAGTACGAGCAGCACGCCGCCAAGTAGGGCCCGCCAAGTAGGGCCATCCAAGTAAGGCCCGCCTTCATCCCGCCGGCCAAGCGGCCGGCGGGACTCCGGGCCGGGTCCGGGACGCGCGGGGCGCCACGGCGCCCCGCAGCCCGGCCGCGCCCCTCCGGACCGCCATCAAGAAACGCTTCGACACAGGGGATCAACGTCCATGCCGCGCCCGCGCGCCCGCATCCTGGCGGCCCGTTTCGCCGCCGTCCTGACGCTCGCCACCCTGGCCGCCGGGCCGGTGGCGGCCCAGGACTCCGAGGCCCAGGCCATCCAGCAGGATCCCGGCAAGGCTCCGGCCGCCCCGCCGGCCGACCCCGCGACCCTGCGCATCTGCGCCTCCGAGAAGCAGCCGCCGCTCTCGATGCGGGACGGATCGGGGCTCGAGAACCGCGTCGCCGTGGCGGTCGCGGAGGCGATGGGGAAGAAGCCCGTCTTCGTCTGGCTGCCGAAGCCCGCGATCTACCTCGTCCGCGACGGCCTGGAGAAGCGGACCTGCGACGTGGTCGTCGGCCTCGACAGCGACGACCCGCGGGTGCTGACCACGAAGCCGTACTACCGGAGCGGCTACGTCTTCATCACGCGCGCCGACAAGGATCTCGACGTGAAGTCCTGGTCCGACCCGCGGCTCAAGACCCTCGACCACATGGTGGTGCCCTTCGGCTCCCCCGGCGAGGCGATGCTCAAGGATATCGGCCGCTACGAGGAGGACATGGCCTACCTCTACTCGCTGGTGAACTTCCGCTCGCCGCGCAACCAGTACACCCAGATCGACCCGGCCCGCATCGTCAGCGAGGTGGCCAACGACAAGGCCGATGTCGGCGTCGCCTTCGGTCCCGACGTCGCCCGCTACGTCAAGGATTCCCCGACGCCCCTGCGCATGACGCTGGTCCCGGCCGACACGGTCGGCAGCGACGGCGGCAAGGTCCCGCAGGTCTCGACCAGTCGATGGGC
>NZ_BACT01000489.1:0-3749 GCF_000333255.1 Methylobacterium sp. B1
CCTGATCGACCTTGAGGACGCCACGGCCCCGGAGGTCAAGGCGGCCGCCCGTGCCCAGGTCGCCGCAGCGGTCACGGCGCGCGGCTTCGGCGCCCGCGAGGTGGTGGTGCGCATCAACGCGCCCGAGACCGAGGACGGTGAGGCCGATCTCGTGGCGCTCGCTGCGGCCGCACCGGATGCCATTCTGGTGCCCAAGGTGCGCACCTCCGACACGCTGATCGCGGTCGGATCCCGGCTTCGCCGGCTCGGCGCGCCCCTGGCGACGCGGGTCTGGGCGATGATCGAGACTCCGATGGCGGTGGTGAACGCCGCCGAGATCGCGGGCGCGGCCCGGGACGTGGACGGGCGGCTCGCCGCCCTGGTGATCGGCCCGAACGACCTGCTGAAGGCGTCCCGGATCCGGCCCCCGGGGCGGGCCGCCCTGATGCCCTGGCTGATGACCGTGCTGGCCGCCGCCCGGGCCTACGAGATCGAGGCGATCGACGGCGTCTTCACCGACCTCGCCGACGCGGCCGGATTCGAGGCGGAGTGCGTCCAGGGGCGCGACCTCGGCTTCGACGGCAAGATGCTGATCCATCCGAGCCAGATCGGCCCGGCCAACGCGGCCTTCGGCCCGGATGCCGCGGAGATCGCGCAGGCGCGGTCGTTGATGGACGTCTTCGACGCGCCGGAGAACCGGGCGCGCGGGGTCATCGCGGTGGATGGGAAGATGGTCGAGCGCCTCCATGTCGAGGCCGCCCGGCGGACCCTCGCCATGGCCGAGGCGATCGCGCGTCTCGGCGCGTGAGCGACCGGCCGGAGATCGGCCTGCGGCTGCTCGATCCGCGGCTGCCGGGCTGGGGCTTCCCGCGCTGGGGCTCGTCGGCCGCGGCCGGCCTCGACCTGCACGCCTGCCTCGACGCGCCGCTGGTGCTCCCGCCCCAGGGCAAGCCGGCGCTGATCCCGGCGGGGTTCGGCGTCCTGATCCGCGATCCCGATTGGTGCGGCCTGATCTTCCCGCGCTCGGGGCGCGGGCACCGCGAGGGTCTGGTGCTGGGCAACGGCACCGGCGTCATCGACGCGGATTACGAGGGGCCGCTGATGGTTTCCGCCTGGAACCGCGACGAATCCGAGCCGGTCCGGATCGAGCCGGGCGAGCGGATCGCCCAGCTGGTCTTCACGCGGATCACCCGGCCGGTCCTGACCGTGCTGGGTGGCGAGCCCGGCCCCGGCTCCGAGCGGGGGTCGGGCGGGTTCGGGTCGAGCGGGCGGTAGGCGCCCTCAGTCGAGCGTCTTGCCGAGTCGCCCCGCCAGATCCTGGATGAACTGGAAGGCGGTCCGGCCCGAGCGGGAGCCGCGGGTGGTGGCCCATTCAAGGCATTCGGCGCGCAGCTGCTCCGGCGGCACGGCGAGGCCATAGCGCTCGGCATAGGCGCGGATCATCGCCAGGTACTCGTCCTGGCTGCACTTGTGGAAGCCGAGCCAGAGGCCGAACCGGTCCGAGAGCGAGACCTTCTCCTCGACCGCCTCGCCGGGGTTGATCGCCGTGGAGCGCTCGTTCTCCACCATGTCGCGGGCGAGCAGGTGCCGGCGGTTCGAGGTGGCGTAGAACAGCACGTTGTTCGGCCGCCCCTCGATGCCGCCATCGAGCGCGGTCTTGAGCGACTTGTACGAAGTGTCGTCGGCGTCGAAGGAGAGGTCGTCGCAATAGACCAGCCAGCGATGCGGGTCCGGCCGAAGCAGGGCCATCAGGTCCGGCAGGGCCTCGATGTCCTCGCGGTGGATCTCCACGAGCTTCATCGGCCGGCTGCCGGCGGGCCTGCGGGCGTTGATCTCGGCATGGGCCGCCTTGACCAGCGACGACTTGCCCATGCCGCGGGCGCCCCACAGCAGGGCATTGTTGGCCGGCAGGCCGCGGGCGAAGCGCTCGGTGTTCTCCACCAGGGTGTCGCGCGCCCGGTCGATGCCGGTGAGCAGGCCCATCTCCACCCGCGCCACCTGCGCCACCGGGGTCAGCCGGCGCTCGGGGCCCCACAGGAAGGCGTCCGCGGCATCGGGATCGAAGGCCGGCGGGGCGGCGGGCGCGGCCCGCTCCAGCGCGGTGGCGATGCGCTCCAGGAGCGGCATCAGGGTATCCAGGGTCGCGGGGCTCGTCATCGGATCGGGGGGTTCGCGTACGGGTCGGTCAGGCGGCCGGTTCTACGGGGAAGATCCGGGGAAATCATCCGTATCCGGATGCATGGCCCGGGCCTTCCGAACGGGAACCCGGATCGGGCGTTGATCATCGCGGCAGCACGGGTGCCGTAACGGCCGGGGGGCATGATGGACGCGGGACCGACGATCCGGATCACCCAGGTCGCCGATTACGTCTTCACGGTGGATTTCGGCGCGGCCCTGCCGGCGCTTCTCACCGACGAGGCGCCTCCGATCGGCGGCGGGACCGGGCCGTTCCCCGAGCAGCTGCTGATCTCCGGCGTCGCGAACTGCCTCTGCGCCAGCCTGGTCTTCGCCCTGGGGAAATTCCGCCAGGAGGCGCGGGGCGTGGCCGCCGAGGCGTCCTGCCGGCTGGAGCGCAACCCTGCCGGGCGGCTCCGCGTCACCGCGATCGACGTGCGGATCCGCCTCGGCGCGGCGGCGGCCGACATGCCGCGGATCGACCGGGTGCTGGAGCAATTCGAGCGGTTCTGCACCGTCTCGGAGAGCGTGAAGGCCGGGATCCCGGTCGCCGTGTCGGTGGCCGATTGCGACGGCACGCGCCTGAAATGACCGGCGCCTCGGGGAAAGATCGGCCGCCCGGCGCATTGCCTAGCACCAACCGGCCGCCGGAGCCGGACGAGGAGACGCCATGTCGGATCAGACGCGAGAACCCGCCCGCGCCCCCGAGGACCTTGCCGCCCTGTTCAACCAGCGCGCCAATGCCGGCGATGTCGAGGGCCTCGTCGCCCTCTACGAGCCCGAGGCGGTGCTGGCCGCCGGCCGGGTCGTCGCCACGGGCCATGCCGAGATCCGGAGCTTCTACGCCGACCTGCTGGCGCGCAAATCCGACTTCCCGGCCCCGGAGACGCTGCCGCCCCTGCGCAACGGCCCCCTCGCCCTGACCTTCGCGCGGCTGCCGAACGGCGCCCTGTCGGTGGAGGCCGCCCGGGAGCAGGCGGACGGGACGTGGCTCTGGGCGATCGACCAGCTCAAGATCGCGCCGCCGAAGAGCTGACCGTCGGCCCGGACGCGCCCCCGCGCTTGTCCCACCGGACGCGATGCGGCAAAGCGGAGCCCGCGCGCTCGACGCTGCGCAGAAGACCCGAGCCGACTCGATGCACGACATCCGCGCCATCCGGGAGAACCCGGACGCCTTCGACAGCGACCTCGCCCGCCGGGGCCTCGCGCCGCTCTCGGCCGCGCTGATCGCGCTGGACGAGGCGCGGAAGGCGTCGGTCTCGGCCGCGCAGGCCAACCAGGAGCGGCGCAACGCCCTGGCCAAGGAGATCGGCGGCGCCAAGAAGGCCAAGGACGAGGACCGCGCCGCCGCCCTGATGGCGGAGGTCGCGGCCCTGAAGGGCGCCGAGCCGGAACTGAAGGCCGCGCAGGACGCGGCCGACAAGGCGCTGGCGGACAAGCTCGCCGCGATCCCGAACCGGCCNGAACCCGACGTGCCCGAGGGTGCCGACGAGCACGGCAACGTCCTCTACCGCAGCCACGCCGCGACCCGCGAGCGGCTTTACCGAGGGGCGCGAGCATTTCGAACTCGGCGAGCCGGCCGGCCTGATGGATTT
>NZ_BACT01000488.1:0-6019 GCF_000333255.1 Methylobacterium sp. B1
CCGGCCGACGCCCTGGCGGCCGACCGCGATCGTGCCGGCCACGAGGCCGCCCTCCGGGTGGGAGCGGGCGAAGATCGTCACGGCGGCGCCGGGCTGGAGCATGGCTTTCTCGCCCGGGGCGAACTGCGTCACCGGCGCACCGTCCGGGATCGCGAAGGACGCCTGCCCGTCCTTGTAGGCGAGCGTCACGCGCATCGGCGGCCCCCTCTGCAGGTCGGCGACCCAGCCGGCCGTCAGGCTCGCGCCCTGCGCCGTGTCCCAGGGCTGGCTGCCCGCCTCGAAGCCGCGCTCGGAGGGCGAGTACAGGGTCACCGCGGTCGCCTGCCGCGGCTCGGGGCCGGCCTCGCCGATGACGCTGACGTAGCTCTCGGGTTTGATGTTGCGGAGGCTCGCGGCATTGACCGCGTAGATCCGGGTGCGCGGGACCATCCGCACGGTGAGGGTGCCGCCGCTGGCGCGGCGGATCTCCAGGCGCTCCGAGTCGGCCCGAACCACCGTGCCGCGGAACCGGACCGTCGTCGGCTCCGCCCGGGCGGCGCCGACGGCTGAGATCGCCAGAAGGCCGGCGAGGAAGAGGCGTCTCACGGGGCTCGTCACGGGACTCCTTTCGCGGCGTCGCACCATCCGGACGCGGGAGCCGAACGCCACGGGCCGGCGCCGGTTCCCGGCGCGGTCCCGGTTGCCGCCGGCCCGGTCCGCGCAGCGGTCAATGGGCCATCAGCACCGGCATGTCGGCATGCGCCAGGACATGGCTGGTGACGCCGCCGAAGATCATCTGGCGCAGGCGGCTCTGGGTGTAGGCGCCCTTGATCAGCAGGTCGCAACCGAAGGCCTTGGACTCCGCCAGGAAGGTCTCGCCGGGCACCCGCCGGCCGGCCGGCAGCGCCCGGTGCGACGCGTCCACGCCCTCGCAGGCCAGCGCCTGGGCGAGATCCTGGGCGGTCGGGCCCGGCACCATGCCGCCCTCGACGCTGAGCACCAGCACCCGCTCGGCCCGCCGCAGGAACGGCATCGCGAAGGCCACCGCCCGGGCGGTCTCGGTGGAGCCGTTCCAGGCGATGACCACCGCGTCGCCGAGGCTCGCCGGGGCGCTGGGCGGGGCCAGCAGGATCGGCCGGCCGCTCTCGAACAGGGCCGTCTCGAAGGTGGTCATGCGCGGGGCATTGTCGGTCGTGCCCGGACGCCCGACCACGGTGGCCGAGAAGAGCCGTGCATACTGGCCGAGGAACGCGTCGCCGGTGGGGACGTCCTGCCGCCAGCGGTAGCGCGGGCCGGCATCCGGCACGCGATCCGGAATGCACAGGCCGTCGCGGGCATGCCGCGGGATGCCGGCACCGTCCATGAAGGCGATGAAACGGCTGCCCGCCTCTTCGGCCTCGGCCCGGTCGGCCTCCTCGTCGCGCAGCCACGTCATGCCGCCGACCATGTCGACGGGGACGTACTCGGCGAGGGCCGGGCGCAGGGACACGCCCTCGATCAGGCTGCCGAAGCGCGTCGCCGCCAGCCGGGTGGTCTCGAAGACGGAGGGCAGGGCGTCGTGCATCGCGACGGGTACGAGCAGGGTCTTCATGGTGGCAATCTCCCCGGTTCCGAGAGGCTAATCCGCCCGGCCGCCCGGTGGAACCGGGGCCAGCGCGGCGCGCACACGGTTTTGCGGCCCGCGCGGATCGAGGCGCGCCCGCAGGATCCGGGTCAGCGGCGCCTCGACGAGGCGGTGGACCACGAGCGCGGCCGCCACGCTGCCGGCGAGCATCAGGACCATGCTGCCCCAGGGCTGCACGGCCGGCGCCAGCCCGAGCCGGAGCAGCCCCTCGCGCACGAGGCGCAGCGCGAAGGGATGCACGAGATAAAGGGCGTAGGAGGCGTCGCCCAGCCCGACGAGCCCGCGCACCGGGACGGGAAGGCGCGCGACCTGGGCGGCATCGCGAGTCGGTCCGAGGGCGGCCGCCACCAGCAGGGCGGCCGGGCCGCCGACGAGGAGGGGCCGCAGAAATCCGTCGGCCCCGCCTTGGCCGGCGAGCACGCGCGCGGCCAGGACGAGCCCGACGCCGCCCAGAACCGTGAGACCGACCCGCAGGGGCAGGCCCGGCCGGAAACCCGCGCGGTAGGCGAGGGCGAGACCGGCGCCGGCGACGAATTCGAGCACGATCGGATCCGTCCAGAAGCGGAGCGGCACCGGAAGACCGGGCACGAGGGCTCCGACAGCCACGAGGAGCACAAGGCCCCCGCACAGCCAGGCGACGGCGCCGCGCCGGCCGAAGCCGAGCCCTGCCGCGAAGACTGCGTAGAAGAAGGCCTCGTAGTTCAGGGTCCAGCCGAGGCCATAGAGCGGTTGGACGGTGCCGTCGGGCCGGGCCACCGGCCAGAACAGGAAGCTCGCCACGAGGGCTGCGGGATCGCCGAGGAGGGCCGCCGCGTCGCCGAGCAGATCCGGCCGGGCCAGCGCGAGGGCGAGGAAGACGAGGCTCACCAGCCAGTAGAGCGGGACCACCCGGGCGATCCGATGGGCGAGGAAGCGGGCCCGCCCGCCCGGCCTGCCGGCCAGCCGGATCCCGGTATGGACGATGACGAATCCGGAGATCACGAAGAACAGATCGACCCCGCCCCACCAGGGCACGAGCGTTTCCGGGGCGGGCGCCTGGCCGAAGCCGCGCTCCGCCAGCAGCCCCGCCTCGTGCCGCGCATGATGCCAGACGACCATCAGGGCGGCCCCGGCGCGCAGGACCTGGAGCAGGACGAAGATCACCGGGCGACCATGCCTCGCCCCGCGCCCCGCCAGCAGGGCGCGCATGCGGCTCCGCCGCGGCTGCAGCCGAGGTCGGAGGAGGGCCGGACGGCGATCGGTCCGGCGGCCGAGTCTGCGGACCGGCGGCTCACCCCGCGGACCGCCGCCCTTCGGCCACCGCCCCATCCGGGGCGAAAACGGCAGGAACCATAAGCCCATAACCTCGTTGACCGACCAATTCGCGAACCCGCCTGCGCCCGATCCTTCGTGCTGCGCATGCGACCTGCCAGAGTTCGCGTATCCATTTCGAACAGAGGTCCCGATGCTGAAGAACTATGCTGCCGCGTCCGCGCTTGTCCTGGCGCTGTCGACCCCGGCCCTGGCTCAGAGCGCCAAAGACTTCCGCCTCCAGTCGATGCAGGCGAACGCCTTCGAAATCCAGTCCTCGCAGATCGCCCTGTCCAAGTCGCGCATCCCGAAGGTCCGCTCCTACGCCCAGGAGGTCCTCCGCGACCACCGGGCCGCCAACGTCGCCCTGGCGGGCGGCCAGATGAACGGCGTGGCCGGCGATCCGGGCGTCGGCGGCCTGATCACGGCGCCGATCGCGGTGGCGGGCAGCGCCGTGGGCGCCGGCGTCGGCGCGGCGACCGGCGTGGTCGGCGGCACCCTCGCGGGCGGACCGGTCGGCGGCCTCGAGGGCGCCGGCGCCGGTGCGGCGCGCGGCGCCGCCGCGGGCGGTCAGATCGGGCGCGGCGACATGATGGCCACGGGCGCCTCGACGATGGTGGCGCCGAGCCCCGAGCAGCAGGCGATGCTGGCCGAGCTGTCGTCGACCCCGGCCGGCCCGCGCTTCGACCGCCTCTACGCCAGCCAGCAGCTCCAGGCGCATCAGATGACCATCGCGATGACGCAGGCCTACGCCCAGGGCGGCCCGAACCCGGCCCTGCGCAACTACGCCCAGCAGGCCCTTCCGGCCCTGCAGATGCACTACAACCAGGCTCAGCGCCTCCCCGGCGCGATGTAAGGGTCATCGTCAGGGACGGCCCGGCTTCCGCCGGGCCAGACCTCCGGCGGCGGGTGCGAGCCCGCCGCCGTTTTCATGTCCGGCCCCTCCGCCCCGGCCACCGGCGAACCCGCGGGCGCGCCGCGATCACGGGCCGGCACGTTGCGCCATCCGTTTGCGCCACGGACGGTCTGCGCAGAGGCACTGCCGAGATCCGCGCGCCGACCGGAGCCCCAAACGAAAACGGCCGGTGCGCGATGCGCAGCCGGCCGTTCCCACAAAGTTACCGATCGGAGCCGGTCAGCCGACCCCGCTCTTCGGTGCCCGTCGCGCTCAATCGCACGCGATGGCGGCGACCGAGCGAACGGTCTGGCCCGTCGTGTCGATCGGCGGCTTGAACACGCCCGTCTCCGGGTCGCGCACCAGCAGGGAGCCGCTCGCCACGCCGAAATGCGCGCCGTGGATCTCCAGACGGCCGTCGTCGACCCGCTCCTTCACGAACGGGAAGGTCAGCAGGTTCTCCATGCTCTGGACGACCACCGCATGCTCCAGCTTGGTCAGGTAGTCCGGCGCGCCGGGATCGCCGGCCTTGTCTTCGGCCTGACCCACGAGCGAGACCCATTTGCCGATGAAGTCGCCGGGAGAGAGCGGCTTGGCCTTGTTGGCGTAGGCCTTGATGCCGCCGCAGGTGGCGTGGCCGAGAATGACGATGTGCTTCACCTCCAGAGCCTGGACGGCGAATTCCAGCGCCGCCGAGGTGCCGTGGTACTGACCGTCCGGCTGGTAGACCGGCACGAGGTTCGCGACGTTGCGGATCGTGAACAGCTCGCCCGGCCCGGCATTGAAGATCGCGCTGGGCGACACCCGGCTGTCACAGCAGCTGATGACCAGGATCTCCGGGTTCTGCGTGGAGGCGAGCTGCGCGAAGCGCCGGCGCTCGGTCGGGAAGCGGTCGAGGAGGAAGGACCGGTAGCCTTCGGTCAGGTAGACGGGGAACATAAAGGCGTCTCCAGTTAGACAATCCCGCGACGGCAGGAAGTGAACTCAAAGTTCTCGCCAGGCAAGAACGCGTGGGTGGGCCGGAATAGTCCCGTTCGCGAGGTCCGCGGCGAGATCGGCGAGACCGGCCGGCTCGAAGTGCTCGCCGCTGGCGCGCAATTCGTCGATCGGCCACCAGCGTGTCCCGATCAGCGGGTTGTCCTCGGTCTCGGCGAGGCGGCTCGTATCGACCCGGTCGTCGGGCAGGCGGACGAGGAAGTAGCGCTCGCGGGCGTCCCGCGCCTGCCGGAACAGGTGGAACGGGCCGTCGCAGGCGGCGACCTGCGGGCCGATGGCGACATCGCCGCGGCCGATCTCCTCCTCGAGCTCCCGGCGACAGGCGGTGACGTGGTCCTCGCCGGGCTCCAGGCCGCCCCCCGGCATGAACCAGAACCGCAGGGGCGCGCCGTCCGGCCCTTTGGCATGGACCGACGTGTAGGCGATGAGCAGGATCCGATCCTGCGGATCGAGCACGATCGCGCGGGCGATGTGGCGGACGGGCAGGGGGTTCGCGGCGCTCATGCAGCGAGAGCTAGAGCGGGCGCGGTGAACGGACACCGCCTGTGCGCGAGGCTGCGTGCAAAACAGCACGTTGGGTCGAGCACGGCGCCGGTTGCGATCCTTGGGCGGACGGCCGCTCAGGACGGCGCGCGCAAGGCCGGGGCCCAGATCACCACGGGAAGCCCGAACGCGTCCCGCTCCGGCGGATCCGGCAGCGGCACGGCGCATCCGAGGCGGATGTCGCGGGCGACCACCAGGGCGGCCAGCGCATCCAGATGGTCGTCCTCCGGAACGCCCTTCGCCCGGGCCTCGATCAGCGCGGCCGGCAGCCCCGCCGCCGCGAGGAGCGCCCGGCGCAGGTCGAGCCCCTCCCGGGCGCGCCGACCCTTCTTGGGCAGGCCGAGCGGCCGGCCGCCGTTGAGGGCGTGGAAGGCCACCTCGGGATGGACCTCGTGGACCCGCGCCCGCACCTCCGGCCGCTCCCGCAGGAGCGTGTCGACCGCGCGGACGGCGCGGAAGATGTTGTAACCCTGGATCGAGGGCGCGAAGGGCGGGTCGCTCGCCTCGCGCGAGGCGGCCTTCGCGGCTTCATAGTCGGGGGCGTAGACCGCGCTCCGCGGCGGCATCGGAAACACCGATGCCCGCGCCGGCCCGAGCCGGGCGCGGGCCGCCCGGTCGGCGGCACGTCCGCCGCCGATGATTCGGTCCGGCAGGCCGATCGGCACGTCGATCCCGACGATGCAGGCCGCTCC
>NZ_BACT01000487.1:0-1815 GCF_000333255.1 Methylobacterium sp. B1
GCCCGAACCAGCAGGCCCTGCGGGGCACGGCCGCCGACTTCGCCGACAGGTGGGAGGCGGCGGGGCTCGAAGGGCCGGCGCTGCTGATGGTCGGTACGGCCTTCTCGGACATGCGGAGCGCCGTGACGGAAGACGGGGCGCAGAGCAGGATGGTCGTCTGACCGCACGGATCCCGCGTGCCCCGCGCGGCTTGCGACGATCTGAAACGGTTGCCCTGCCTGGGTAACGGCCCACCCGGACCCAGAACTGCCCGTGGGCCCAGGCCTTGGGCAGAAACGGAGGGTGGAATGACACGGTCATGGATCTGCGCCGCGGCGGCGCTGGCGATGCTCGGCGGTTTCGGGTCGGCTTCGGCGGCCGACCACGCCGGGCTGGTGGTGGTTCCGGATGGCGCCTCCGCCACCTACGAGCCCGGCCCGCCCAACCTGCCCAGAGGGACCCAGATCAGCCGGATCGCGGGCGATCCGTCGAAGCCCGGCGCCTTCGTGCTGCGGGTGAAGGTACCGGCCAATACGGTGATCGCGCCGCACACCCATTCCAAGCCCGAGACGCTGACGATCCTCTCAGGCTCGATCCATCACGCGCACGGGCGGACCCTGGACAAGACCAAGGGTTCGGTGCTGAAGGCCGGCGGCTTCGTCTACCTGCCGGAGGACATGCCGCATTCGCTCTGGACCACCGACGAGCCGGTCGAACTGCAGGTCAACGGCTCCGGGCCGTTCGGGCTGAACTACATCAACCCCGCCGACGATCCGAGCCGGGACGCCGGCAAGCCCGGCTAGAAACGGGCGGGGGGCTCAGGTCTCGCCCGCCACGAACGCGCGCATCAGGTAGTGCGCGATCGCCATGGGCGGCGGGGCCTGGATCCCCTCGGGATGCGTCCCGTCGAGCATCGCCGCGACCGCGTCCCGGTCGAACCAGCGGGCATCCTCCAGCTCGTTCGGATCGGTCACGATGGCCGCGTCGAGGGCCTCGGCGGCGCAGCCGAGCATCAGCGAGGACGGGAACGGCCAGGGCTGCGACGTCCGGTAGGTGACGGCGCCGACGCGGATCCGCGTCTCCTCGAACACCTCGCGGCGGACCGCGTCCTCGATCGTCTCGCCGGGCTCCAGGAAGCCCGCGAGGCACGAGAACATGCCCGGCTTGAAATGCGGTCCCCGGCCGAGCAGGCAGGTGTCGCCCCGGCGCACCAGCATGATCACCACCGGATCGACCCGAGGGAAGTGGTGGGCGTCGCAACCCGGGCATTCGCGCCGGAAGCCGCCGGCCTTCGCCACGGTGGCGGTGCCGCACTTGGCGCAGAAGCCGTGGCGGGCGTGCCAGTCGAGCATCGACTTGGCCACGGCCAGCAGGCCGAGCTCCTCGGCCTCCACGGCGGATTCGGTGGCGATCGACCGCAGGTCGAGGGTGCGGACCGGCGCCTCGGCGAACCGCTCGGCCGCCTCGGCGGGGGCTGCGGCGGCGAAGACGGGCTGCCCGTCCCGGTGCCCGAGGAAGATGCGCGTCCCGCCGTCGAGGCCCGCGGCCTCCGCGGGGGCGATCAGCGCGGTCGATCCGCGCAGCACGATCCGGTCGCCGCAGATCAGGACGAGGCGCGCGTCCGGCGCGTCGAAGGCGGGCACCGCCTCCTCGGGCTGCTCGGACGAGTGGCGGTCGAGGCGGTTGCGGACGAATCCGAGGGTGTCGCGGGGATCGGTCATGCCAGGGTCAGGCCGCGGAGAACAGGGCGCCGGCGCGCTCGAGGAGCTGGGCGCGGGCTTGGGCCGGGTAGGGCTTGCGGGTCTCGAACCCCAGACGGGACCCCGCCAGCCGGAT
>NZ_BACT01000486.1:0-1631 GCF_000333255.1 Methylobacterium sp. B1
AGCACGTCAGGCATCAGGTTGAAGCCGTCCGCCGCGCCCGCGCGGAACCAGGCCTCGATGTCGTCGGCGATCGCCTCCGGCGTGCCCACGACGATGCGGTGGCCGACGCCGCCGCCCAGCGCCCGCAGGAGTTGGCGGACCGTCAGCCGGTCCCGGCGCGCGAGGGCGAGCGTGCCGAGGAACATCGTGTGGTTGGCGTCGGGCGGCAGGGGAAGCGGTTCCGGCAGGGGCTTGTCGAGTTCGAGCCGCGACGGGTCGAGGCGCAACGTTCCGGCGAGACGGGCGAGACTGTATTCCACCGGCACGAGGTCCCAGAGTTCGTCCTGGCGGCGGCGTGCCTCGGCCTCCGTCGCGCCGATCACCGTGGCGAGGCCCGGCAGGATAACGAGCGCGTCCGGTCGGCGTCCGTATCGCGCGGCCCGCGCCCGCAGGTCCCGGGCGTAGGCGGTGCCGTCCTCGATGGTCTGCGCCAGGGAGAACACCGCGTCCGCAGTGGCGGCGGCGAGTTCGCGCCCGTCTTCAGATCCGCCGGCCTGAAAGGTCACCGGGCGCCCCTGCGCGCTCCGCGGCACCGTCAGCGGCCCGGCAACGGCGTAATGCGCGCCGCGGTGCTCGACGGCATGGACCTTCGCCGTGTCGATGAACCGGCCGCTCGCCTTGTCGCCGATGAACGCATCGTCCTCCCAGCTGTCCCACAGAGCGTGGACGAGATCGGTGAATTCCCGCGCCCGGGCGTAGCGTGCCCCGTGCTCCGAAGCGCCGGCGAAGCCGAAATTGCGGCCGGCGGCGGCATCGGCCGTCGTCACCACGTTCCAGCCCGCCCGGCCCCGGCTGACGAGGTCCAGGCTTGCGAAGCGGCGGGCAAGGTTGAACGGCTCGTTGTAGGTCGTCGAGGCGGTGGCCACGAGGCCGACATGGCGCGTCGCGGTGGCCAGCGCGGCGAGCAAGACGGTCGGCTCCAGGGCGTTGAAGGGCCGGTGGTCGATCCGGTCGTTGATGGCGGGCGTGTCCGCCAGGAAGACCGCGTCGAGCTTGCCCCGCTCCGCGATGCGGGCGACGCGCACGAAGTGGTCGAGGTCGAGGAAGGCATCCGGCTGGCTCTGCGGCAGCCGCCACGCGGAGGGGTAGACGCCCGCATGCAGCACATTGACGTTGAGGTGCAATTGACGGCCGCTCATCGACTCTCTCCGGATCAGCGGACGCGCGGTAGGATCTGTTCGGCGAAGCGGCGCATTTCGGCCTCGAAGGGCTGGAACTGCAGCATGAACAGGTCGATGCCGGCAGCGTGGAAGTCGCGGAGACGGCGGGCCACAGTCTCGTAGCTGCCCACCAGCCCGGCGGCGGTGCCGCCATTGGTGCCGACATGCCGGGAGGCGGCCGCATCGGTCTTGGCGAACATGACGCTCGCGGCATCGGTGCGGGCCCGGGTGTCGGCGCGCAGGGCCGCGTCGCGCTGGGCGAGGTCGAGGAGACGGTCCTGCTCGGCCTGCGCCTCCGCATCGGTCTCGCGGGCGATCACGAAGGCCGAGAGGCCGTAGCGCAGGGGGCCATTGGGGGCAGGGCGGCGGGCGACGTCTTCGATCAGCGCCGCGACCTCAGCGAGCGGCTGGCCGTTGATGAACCAGACATCG
>NZ_BACT01000484.1:0-2200 GCF_000333255.1 Methylobacterium sp. B1
GCACGGAACTCGACACCCTCGGCCTCGACGAGCCCGAGAAGTGCCTGCCGCGCCTTCTCGGGGACACCAGGATGAGCCGGCCCGCCGCCCTCGCGCTGCTCCTTTGCCTCGCAGGCCCCGCGCGGGCCGAGGAGATCTTCGTCTCGAACGAGCGCGACAACACCGTCTCGGTGATCGACGGCGACAGCCTGGAGGTGCTGCGCACCTTCCCGGTCGGCCGTCGGCCCCGCGGGCTGACCTTCTCGCAGGATGGGCGGGCCCTCTACGTCTGCGCCAGCGATTCCGATGCCGTGCAGGTGATCGATCCGGATACCGGCGAGGTGCGGCACAACCTGCCCTCCGGCGAGGATCCGGAGCAGTTCGCCCTGGCGCCGGACGGGCGCACCCTGTTCATCGCCAACGAGGAGAACGCCACCACCACGGTGGTCGACGCGCAGAGCCGCAAGGTGCTGGCGCAGATCGATGTCGGCATCGAGCCGGAAGGCGTCGCGGTGAGCCCGGACGGCCGCACCGCCGTCACGACCTCCGAGACCACCAACATGGTCCACTGGATCGATACCAAGAGCCTGGCGGCGGTGGACGCCACGCCGGTCGGCCAGCGGCCGCGCTTCGCCGCCTTCACGGCGGACGGGGCCCGGCTCTGGGCATCCTCGGAGATCGGCGGCACCGTGTCGGTGATCGACGTCGCCACCCGCCAGGTGATGCGGACGATCGAGTTCGCCGTGAAGGGGATCGCGGCCGACCGGATCCAGCCGGTGGGCATCCAGCTTTCGAAGGACGGGCGCCACGCCTTCGTGGCTCTGGGGCCGTCCGACCGGGTCGCGGTGGTGGACACCGCGACCTATGCGGTCGAGAGCTACATCCTGGTCGGCCGCCGGGTCTGGCAGCTCGCCCTGAACGCGGCCGGCACGCGGCTCTTCGCCACCAACGGCGTCTCCGGCGACGTGACGGTGATCGACGCCGCGACGTTCAAGCCGATCAAGACCGTGAAGGTCGGCCGCTTCCCCTGGGGCGCGGCGGCGCGGCCGATGACGCCCGCGCAGGCGCCGGATGGGCGCGCCGCCGGTGCGGTGCCGTGAATCTTCCGCGATTGCGCATGGCCGCATCTCCCGCTCCCGTGAGGGCGATCGGATCCACGCATCGGCAGCGGCGACGCGGCTACGGGACGGAGCGCGGGTCCCCTCTCCCGTGCGGGAGAGGGACAGGGTGAGGGACGTGCGGCATCCGGATGAGGCGCAGCGGACCCGCACGTCGACGGCGTGCTCCATGTTGGACGTTCCGATCCCTCACCCCAACCCTCTCCCGCACGGGAGAGGGGGCCCGTCGCGCTCTGCCGCCAGCGGCCGTGTTCAACCCGGATGCGTGACCGACGCTGCCAGGGGCGGGGGCAGGCGGAAGGCCCGGCCGATGCGGTGCGGAGCGTCTCCGCAGCCGCCCGCGCCTCGGGCCGCGGTGGGTGGTGGCCGGGGCGCGGGCCTGCTCCTGCGCGCCGCATTGCTGCTTCTCGCTGTCCTGGTCGCGCACCCCGCCGCCGCCGGCCAGCTCGATCGGGCCGCCCTCGAACGACACTTCCCGCCTCCGCTGGTCGTCGGCGAGAAGGACGACAGGCTCCCGGTCTGGCCCATCCTGAAGCAGCAGGCCGGGTCCTACGAGGTCTTCGCCTACGCCTTCGAATCCGTCGATCTCGCGCCGATCCCCGGCTTCGGCGGCACGCCTCCCGACCTGCTGATCGCGCTCGCCCCCGACGGCACCTTCCGGGACGTGACGGTGCTCTCGCATCACGAGCCGGTCTTCCTCGAAGGCCTAGGCCCGGAGCCGCTCTTCGCCTTCGTCGAGCAGTATGCGGGCCTCTCGGCCCGGCAGGCGATCCGGGTTGGCCGGCCGAACGCGCGGGCCGCCGGCGCCGCGCCCCAGACCACGGTGGACGGCATCTCCATGGCCACCGCCTCGACCCGGGTGATCAACCAGTCGATCCTCGCCTCGGCCCTGGCGGTCGCCCGCGCGAAACTCGGCTTCGGAGCGGCCAATGTCGGCTTTGAGGTCGAGGCCAGGCCCGATCTCTACCAGCCTCTGGCCNTGGNCNNGACTCTCGCCCGCGGCTGGGTGAGGCGGCTGAACGTGACGAACGCCGATGCCGCGTCGGCCTTCANGGGCACGGGCGTGGCGGACCCGTCCGAGGGACCGCCCCGATGCGCCCTGA
>NZ_BACT01000483.1:0-1693 GCF_000333255.1 Methylobacterium sp. B1
CACCAGCCCGGTCGAGGGGATCGTGGCGATCGGGTTGTCGTCCTTCGGGGCCTTCGCGGCGAACAGGGCGGCCTCGATCGCCGCGCGGGTGCCCGCCAGGATCGGCGCCTCGCCGCCGAGATAGGCCGTCGCGGCCTCCTCGAAGCTCTTGTAATGCTTCAGGTTCGGGCGGAAGCGGCCGCCCTGCGCGGTCAGCAGCATCAGGTCGGCGGCGCTGGTGCCTTCCAGGGCGACGGTCCTGTCGCCGATGTCGTCGAGCCTGTCGAAGCCCTCCAGGGCGTCCTTCCGGTACGCGAAGGCGATCTCCTGCTCGACATACGGGGCGGTGAAGAACACCTGCTCGTTGCGCAGGGCGAGCTGCCGGTCGGTCGGCACGTGCAGCATCAGGTCGGCGAGGGGCGTGCCGGCGAGATCGCCCCGCCACAGGTTCAGGCGCAGGTCGCCATCTACGTTCTCGCCGGCATCGACCACGCGCAGGTCGAGCTTAACCTTCAGCCTGTCGGCGATGGCCTGCGCGAGATCGGCATCGATACCCCGGGCCTTGCCCGTCCCCGCGTCGGAGAACGGCGCGTTGTCGCCGTAGACCGCCACCCGCAGGGTACCGTCCGCCACGACCTGATCGAGCGGGCGCGCGGCCGCCTCCGGCTGGAACCGGAGGGCCAGAAGCAATCCGCAGGCGAGGAGGAGCCGCGCGCTACTCCTCATGCTTCGACTCGATGTAGCTGCGGATCGCCCAGAGGCCTTCCTGCGAGATCACCCCGTCGAAGGCCGGCATCTTGGTCACGCCGTTGATGACGGCGCCGTGCTTCATGCGCTCGACGAAGTATTCGTCGCCCTCCTTGCCCTGCGGCAGGTAGCGCAGGTCCGGGGCGAGGCCGCCGGAGATCATCTCCAGGCCGTGGCAGCGGGCGCAGTTCTGGTTGAAGCCCGAGGCGCCGATCGCGATGGCGTGCTTGTCGCCCTTGTAGGGGTTCTCGGCGACCCACTCGGTGCCGAGCGGCTTCAGGCCGTCGGTGTTGACCGGCTGGGGCTGGACGTCGCCGTGTCCGAGGGCGCTGCCGGCGGCGAGGGCCAGCCCCAGCGCCGCGAGCATGCCGCCCGCCGCCGTCTTCATGGTGCGCATCCGCCGCCTCCCCTCGTTGTTGGACGAGGGTTAGCAAGGTTCGGGCAGCGGACCCATTATGCTTTGGTACGGATCTATAGGCTGATCGCCATCCACGACTTGTGTTGCACTGCATCATGATTGATGGGTGCACCTTGGTCCAATATCGGCGGGCACAACTCCGCTTCTAGACTCCGGCTCAACGACAAGGGACGCGGGGCTGGAGGAAACGGGCGGGGATGGTGTCCTCCGGTGCGCGACGGGCCAGGAAACGCGGAGGGCCGCAGGCCGCCCTGCGGCTGGCCGTCGTCCTGGCGGCTCTCGCGCCGGTCTCGCCCGGGCGGGCCGCGCCCGCGCCGGCGGGTCCGCCCCTGACGATCCAGTACCTGGAGCGGCGGGTCGAGCGGCCGGTGCCGCTGAACAACGAGGATCCGATCCCCGCCGATGAGGGGGCGAAGGGCGCGGAACTCGGCCTGAAGGATTCGAACGCCACGGGCCGCTTCCTCGGCCTGAGCTTCGGCCTCGACGCGAAGGTGGTCGAGCCGGGCGACGACATCCGCAGGCCTTCCGGGATCTCGCCGACCGCCGCTT
>NZ_BACT01000482.1:0-2818 GCF_000333255.1 Methylobacterium sp. B1
CATCCGGGTCAACGCCCNGCAGACCCCCTGGGGTGAGGCGGATCTCCACGCCGCCATCGAAGTCAAGCCCGAACGCGATCCTGATGCCGAAGGTCTCGTCGCCGGCGGTGCTGGAGAGCATCGCCGACCGGCTCGAATCCCTCGACGCCCCGGAGGGCATCGCGATCTGGGCGATGATCGAGACGCCGGCCTCGATCCTCAACATCCAGGAGATCGCACGGGCCAAGCGCGATCCGCGCAACCGCCTGACCTGCCTTGTGCTGGGCACCAACGACCTCGCCAAGGACACCTGGGCCAAGATCGTGCCCGGCCGCGTGCCGATGCTGCCCTGGATGATGATGGCGCTGGCCGCGGCCCGGTCGGAGGGCTTGGCCATCCTCGACGGCGTGTACAACGACATCGCCGATACCGAAGGCTGTCGCGAAGAGTGCCGTCAGGCCCGCGACCTGGGCTTCGACGGCAAGACGCTGATCCACCCGACGCAGCTGGAGCCCGCCAACACGTCCTTCGCCCCCACCGAGGAGGAGGTGCGCCGGGCCAAGCTGGTGATCGAGGCGTTCGAGCGCCCGGAATATGCCAAGCGCGGCGCGATCAAGCTGGAGGGTCGGCTCTACGAGCGGCAGCACCTCGGCGTGAACCGCCGGGCGGTCACCTGGGCTGAGGCGATCAAGGCGAAGGGGTTCTGAACCGTCTTCCAGCCCGCAGCGCCACCCTCTGGCGTATCGCGCGGCCCTGGGTCATCGCGCGACCCTCGTGATGACGGGTCCGCGCTTGTTCATCACGTGGCGCATCCGGCGGATTCGTAGCGCGTCCGCTGGGTGCGCCCGTCGCGCGCCGTGACCACGACGAGCCCGGCCTCCTCCAGGCCGACCAGCGACCGCAGCACGAGGGCGTGCTCCACCCCGAAGGTGCGGGCGAAGGCGCGGCTGTCGCCCGGCAGGCCGAGATCCAGCGCCGCCAGGAGACCCGCCGACAGCGGGTCGAGGCCGGGATGAGCGGCCGAAACCCGGTCGAGGGCGGCGACGAACGCCGCCTCGTCGGGGCCCTGGCTCACGCGGCCACGGGCGCCTGCAGGGTCACCAGCACGGATTTGGAGGTCGGCGTGTCGCTCTTCTCGCCGAAGGTCGAGAGGGGCACCAGCACGTTCAGCTCCGGATAGTAGCCGGCCAGCGATCCCCGCGGCATGTCGAAGGGCACGAGGCGGAAATTCTCCGCGCGGCGGGTGATGCCGTCGTCGTGCGTGCCCACGATGTCGACGCGCTCGCCGAGCCGGTCGCGGATCGCCGCGAGGTCGTCCGGATGGGCGAACAGGACGCGGCGCTCGCCGTAGACGCCGCGGTAGCGGTCATCCATCCCGTAGATCGTGGTGTTGTACTGGTCGTGGCTGCGGAACGTCTGCAGCACGAACGTGTCGCGGGCCTTCCGGGCGGCCTGATGTTCGGTTTCGGCCGGCAGCGCATCCGCCGAGAAATTGGCCCGGCCGGTGGCCGTCTCGAACACCCGCTCGGCGGCGAGGTTGCGCAGCATGAAGCCGCGGGGCTTACGCACGCGGGTGTTGTAGCCGGTGAAGCCCGGGATCGTGGCGGCGATCGCCTCGCGGATCCGGTCGTAATCCGCGGCGAAGCCGGCCCAGTCGATGGTGGAGGCGCCGAGAGTCGCCTGCGCCATCCCGGCGATGATGGCGATCTCGGACCGCAGCTCCTTCGAGGCCGGCTTGTTGATGCCGCCCGACCCGTGGACCATGCTCATCGAATCTTCGACGGTCACGATCTGGATCTTGCCCTCTTCGGTCCGGTCGATCTCGGTGCGGCCGAGGCAGGGCAGCAGGTAGCCGACCGCGCCGGGCACCAGATGGGCGTGGTTGAGTTTCGTGGCGATGTGGACGGTGAGCCGGCACGACGCCAGCGCCTGCGCCACCACCGGCGTGTCGGGCGTCGCCCGCAGGAAGTTGCCGCCGAGCCCGATGAAAGCCTTGGACGTCCCGTCCCGCATGGCGCGGATCGCCGCGAGCACGTTGTGGCCGTGCCGGCGTGGCATGGCGAGGCCGAAATGCTGCTCCAGGGCGTCCAGGAAGGACGCGGAGGGGCGCTCGTTGATGCCGACCGTGCGGTCGCCCTGCACGTTCGAGTGGCCCCGGACCGGGCACAGGCCCGCGCCGGGGCGGCCGATATGGCCGCGCAGGAACAGGAGGTTGGCGATCTCCCGGATCGTCGCCACCGAGTGCCGATGCTGGGTCACGCCCATCGCCCAGGTGGCGATGACTCGCTGCGCGCCGAGATAGACGTCCGCCATGGCGGCGATCTCGTCCATCGTGAGGCCGGACTGGTCGAGGATCGCGTCCCAGGAGGTCGCCTCAACGGCGGACCGATAGGCGTCGAGACCGGCGGTGTGGTGCTCCAGGAAGGCCTGGTCGAGGAGCGACGGCCGGCCGGCCGCCAGGGCCTCGGCGTCGCGGGCGAACACGATCTTGGCGATGCCCCGGAAGGCCGCCATGTCGCCGCCCGAGCGCGGCTGCAGATAGTGGCTGGCGATGGGGCGGCTCGAGCCGCGGAGCATCTCGACGGTGTTCTGCGGATCGGCGAACCGCTCCAGGCCGCGCTCGCGCACCGGGTTGAGCACCACGACCTGGGCGCCGCGCTCGGCCGCCCGGCGCAGGTCGCCGAGCATCCGCGGATGGTTGGNTCCGGGATTCTGGCCGACGCAGAAGATCGCGTCCGCCTTTCTCGAATCCNTCAGCAGGACCGTGCCCTTGGCCGATGCGATCGCATCGATCAACGCCACGCCGCTCGCCTCGTGGCACATGTTCGAGCAGTCGGGG
>NZ_BACT01000481.1:0-1879 GCF_000333255.1 Methylobacterium sp. B1
GTCGATCATCGTGCGTATGGTCCCGTCGGCACTCGAGCCTCTCACAACACTCCCATATCCCGGGAGTTCTCCCTTTGNTCGAGGGGGCGCTGCGACAACCCGGCGTCGTGCCCCACCCCGTCCTGCATCTTGGCCCTGCATCTTGGCGTGCGCGTCGCCGCTTGCCATCTGCACGGCGCAGGAGAAACCCGCCAACGCCCGATCCGCGTTCCGGTTTCGACGCGGTGTGGTGCGCCGGCCACGGTTCCGCCCGCTTCGTCGCCGATCCGAAGGCCCTGAGGCTTCACGAGGACGCAATGCTCGTCGATCACGACCGGCGCCGGCAAGGCTATCAGCAGGGCGCGCCGCCGAACGCCCCCTACGGGGCGGAGACCTACCGGTCGCGACCCTCGGCGCTCCGGCGCTTCCTCGGCGGCTCGCCCGCCGGCGTGTTCCTGCGCCTGCTGTTCCTGTCGGTGCTGGTCGGCGCCTTCATGTCGATGCTCGGCCTCACGCCCGGGCGGCTGTTCTGGCACGTCTATGATTCGGCGCGGGCGCTGATCGATGTCGGGCTCGCCTCGCTCCACGATTTCGGCGGCTGGATCCTCGCCGGGGCGATCGTGGTCGTGCCGCTCTGGCTGATCGCGCGCCTCTTCGCCG
The DNA here is from genome assembly GCF_000333255.1 of Methylobacterium sp. B1. Taxonomy (NCBI): domain Bacteria; kingdom Pseudomonadati; phylum Pseudomonadota; class Alphaproteobacteria; order Hyphomicrobiales; family Methylobacteriaceae; genus Methylobacterium; species Methylobacterium sp. B1. The sequence goes on from NZ_BACT01000481.1 coordinate 640, forward strand.
TCTCGCGCTGACCGAATTCGAGGCCGACCGGCACGGTCAGGCCCGTCATCCCGGCGCCGCGGAGCGGAGCCTGGGAGCCTGACCCGCCGATGCCCTCCTCCGGCTTTGCGCGGACGGCGCAGCTTACCAGCGTGAGGCCTGATGCACGCCGCCAGCCCCGGCCGCCCGACGAACCGCCGCGTCCTGGCTCTGGCGCTGCCGATGACGGTCGCCAACGTCACGACGCCGATGCTCGGCTTCGTCGGGGCGGCGGTGATCGGCCGGCTCGGCGACGCGGCGCTGCTCAGCGCCATCGCCCTCGGCGCGGTGATCTTCGACGCGATCTTCTGGTCGTTCGGGGCGCTTCGCATGGCGACCGCCGGCCTGACCGCGCAGGCGGTCGGCGGACAAGACGAGCCGGAGGTCGACCGCATCCTCGCACGGGCGCTGGCGGCGGGCGCCCTGATCGGCCTCGTCCTGGTGGTCCTGCAGGGGCCGCTCGCCCAGCTCGCCTTCCGGATCAGCGGGGCGAGCGAGGCCGTGATTGCGGGCCTTGCGACCTATTTCCACATCCGCATCCTGTCCGCGCCCTTCGTGCTGGCGAGCTACGGCGTGCTCGGCTCGGTCCTGGGGCGCGGGCGCACCGATCTGGGCCTGCTGCTGCAGGTCGCGATCAACCTGACCAATGTCGCGCTGACGCTCACCCTGGTCCTGGGCTTCGGCCTCGGGCTCGCCGGGGCGGCGCTGGCGACGCTGGGCGCCGAGGCCCTCGGGCTCGGCCTCGGGCTGGTCCTTCTGGCGCGCCTCGGCGCGCGGCCGTTCCGGGTGCCGCTGCGCGATCTCCGCGACGCCACGGCGCTCCGCCGGACGCTCAGCGTCAACGGCGACGTGATCCTGCGGACGCTCGCCCTGATCACCGGCATCGTGCTGTTCTCGGCGCTGGGCGCCCGGCAGGGCGACGTGGTGCTAGCGGCGAACTCGGTCCTGTGGAATCTCTTCCTGATCGGCGGGTTCTTCCTCGACGGCTTCGCCACGGCGGCCGAGACCCTCTGCGGCCAGGCGGTGGGCGCCCGGGACGCGGACGCGTTCGATGCGGCCGCCACCCTGTGCCTGCGCTGGTGCCTCGGCTTCGGGCTCGCGGTCAGCCTGCTGTCGCTGGCGGGCGGCGCGGCCTTCATCGATACCGTGACGACAAACGGGCCGGTGCGCTAGGCGGCGCGCTCCTACCTCGTCCTCGCGGCCCTGGGGCCCCTCGCCGCCG
>NZ_BACT01000480.1:0-4122 GCF_000333255.1 Methylobacterium sp. B1
GACGGCCTGAGGCCGGATCAGACCGGGCGCCTCGCCGCTGCGCCGTCCTGCCGAACGAAGCGAGGCGATCCCGTCGGCGCGGCGCATCGAAACGACGCGCCGCGCGAACGTGCGCGGGATGACGGGCGCGCTCAGTCCCGGGCGAGCTGCGCCCGGCCGATGGCGAAGACCCGGCCGTCGCCGAGGAGGTGGGCGGTGAATCCCTTCGGGAACAAGCCCTCGATGGCCTTGTCGCGCACGTTCAGCCCGCCCGCGTAGGCGCCGAAGGCCGGCATCACCAGCCGCGTGCCATCCGTGACGAAGCAGCGGCGGCGGACGGCCCGCCCCCGCATCGCGACCTTCCCGCAGGGATGGAGATGGCCGGCGATCTCGCCGGGAACGGGCTCCGGGCTCGGCTCGTGGCGCAGCACGAGGCCGCCGAGGGTCAGCGCGTCGGCGTAGCGCCCGCCGACGCCTTCGTTCACGGCCGCATCGTGGTTGCCGGCGATCCAGACCCAGTCCCGGCCCTCCTGCAGCGCCGCCACCAGGGCGCGGTCGCCCGGCTCCATGCGCTCGGGCCCGCGGGCGTCGTGGAAGGAGTCGCCCAGGGCGACCACGCGGGCGGGCTCGTGACGCGCCACCGCCTCGTGGAGGCAGGCGAGCGTCTCGCGGGTGTCGTAGGGCGGCAGGAACTGGCCGGATCGGGCCGCGTAGGACGAGCCCTTCTCCAGGTGGAGATCGGACACGATCAGCGTCCGGTGCTCCGGCAGCCAGAGGCCGCCGCAGAGATCGAGCACCAGGGTCTCGCCCGCGAGCATCAGGGTGGGGTGCTTGTGAGTCTTCTCGAGTCTCAGGCCGGCCGCCAAGATCGCATCCTCGGTGTCGTCGGGGGAGGGCGGATCGACGGTCAGGACAGAGCCTCTTGGAGAAGCTCCGCCTCGGCCTCGGCCAGGATCTCGTCGGCGCCCTCGCCGTAGACCCGCTCGCGCCCGATCTCGAGCATCACGGATACGGAGAGCGGCGAGACCCGGTCGAGAGACCTGTGGATGATTCGCCCCTGGATGCGCTCTAGCATCATGCCGAGGCGCCTCACGTCGAGGAGTCCGGTTGCCGCATCCTGCCGCGCAGCCCGCAGCAGGAGGTGGTCGGGCTGGTGCTTGCGCAGCACGTCGTAGATCAGGTCGGTCGAGATCGTGACCTGCCGGCCGGATTTCTTCTGCCCCGGATGGTGGCGCTCGATCAGGCCGGCGATGACGGCGCATTGCCGGAAGGTGCGCTTCATCATGGCCGATTCGTCGAGCCACGCCTCCAGATCGTCGCCGAGCATGTCGACCGCGAAGAGGTCGCCGATGAAGTCGGGATCGCGGGCGGCGCGTTCGGAAACGTCGCGGGTCGTCCAGATCGCGATGCCGTAATCGTTGGCCGCGAAGCCCAGCGGCCGCAGGCCGTCGCGCTCCAGCCGGCGGGTGAGCAGCATGCCGAGCGTCTGGTGCGCGAGGCGGCCCTCGAATGGGAAGGCGGTCAGATAGTAGCGCTTGCCCCGCGGGAACGTCTCCACGAGCAGATCGCGCTCACCCGGCAGGACCGAGCGGCGGCGCTGCTGGACCAGATACTCGCCGATCTGCTTGGGCAGGCGATCCCACGCGAACGGGTCGGCGATGAGTGCCCGGACCCGGGCGGCGAGGAAGGTCGAGAGCGGGAATTTCGCGCCCGCGTAGGACGGGATCGCCGGGTCGGTGCCGGGCGGGGCGCGGGTCACGAGGCACTCGTCCTCGGCGAGGCCCTCGAAGCGGAGGGTCTCGCCCGCGAACAGGAAGGTGTCGCCGACGGTCAGTGTCTCGGCGAACTCATCCTCGATCTCGCCGAGCACCCGGCCGGATTTCGGCAGGACCGTGCCGGGCTTGCCGCGCAGCGTCCGGCCCAGACGAACCCTGACCCGCGCCGCCTCCACGATGGTGCCGACATTCATCCGATAGGCCTGCGCGGTGCGGGCGTCGCGCACGCGCCAGAGCCCGTCCGGGCCGCGCAGGATCTTGGCGAAGCGTTCGTAGGCGCGCAGCGCGTAGCCCCCGGTGGCGACGTAATCGACCACCTGCTCGAAGGATTCCCAGGTGAGCCCGGCATAAGGCACCGCCGAGACGATCTCGTCGTAGAGATCGACCGGGTCGAAGGCGTCGGCGCAGGCCATGCCGAGCACGTGCTGGGCGAGGACGTCGAGGGCGCCCTGGCGGGCATCGGGGGTGTCCTGCGCGGCTTCCTCGACGGCGTCGAGCGCCGCCTGGCACTCCAGCATCTCGAAGCGGTTGCCCGGGACGAGATAGGCCTTCGAGGGCTCGTCCATGCGGTGGTTGGCCCGGCCGATCCGCTGCATGATCCGGCTCGCGCCCTTCGGCGCACCGACATTGACCACGAGATCGACGTCGCCCCAGTCGATGCCGAGATCGAGGGTCGCGGTGCAGACGATCGCCCGCAGCTGACCCGCCGCCATGGCGGCCTCGACCCGGCGGCGCTGCTGCGCGTCCAGCGAGCCATGATGGATCGCGATCGGCAGCGCGTCCTCGTTGAGCCGCCACAGCTCCTGGAAAGTGTACTCGGCCTGGAGCCGGGTGTTCACGAAGACCAGCGTGGTCCGGTGATCCCTGATGAGCTCGTAGATCGCCGGCATCGAGTGCCACGCGGTGTGGCCGGAGATCGGCAGCGCCCGGCCGAGATCGAGCATGCGCAGATCCGCCTTCGCGCCGCCCGCCACCGTGACGAGATCGGCCATGGGGGGCGCGACCTGCCCCCTCTCCCGAGCGGGAGAGGGCTGGGGTGAGGGACGAGGAGTCTCAGGACCAGGCACGTCGGCGCCGGGCGTCGCGGTCGAGCCAGGTTCTGTGAGTTCTCGTTCTTCACCCTCTCCCGCTCGGGAGAGGGGACCCACGCCCGGTCCCACAACCGTGTCGGCCGTTTCGTCGTGCAAAGTGGGAGGCGCACCCGCAGACGGGGGGAAGGGAAGCGGCCCCTGCGGCACCAGATATTTCCGCAGCTCATCCGGCTCGCGCACCGTCGCGGACAGCCCGATCGCCGCGAGCCCCGGGCTCAGCCGGTGCAGACGCGCCAGCGCCAGCGACAGCAGGTCGCCGCGCTTGGACGTCACCAGCGCGTGCAACTCGTCCAGCACCACGCACCGCAATCCGGAGAAAAACTCGGCCGCCTCGCGGTGGGCGATCAGCAGCGCCAGCTGCTCGGGCGTGGTCAGCAGGATGTCGGGCGGACGGCTGATCTGACGGGTGCGCTTGTGCGCAGGGGTATCGCCGGTGCGGGTCTCGACGCGCACCGGCAACCCCATCTCGGCGATCGGCGCGTCGAGGTTTCGGGCGATGTCCACCGCCAGCGCCTTGAGCGGCGAGACGTAGAGGGTGTGGAGCCCCGCCGGCTTCAGCTTCTGCGTCCCGCGCTCAGCGAGGGCGACGAGGCTGGGCAGGAAGCCGGCCAGCGTCTTGCCGGCCCCGGTCGGCGCCACGAGGAGGGCCGAACGGCCGGCGCCGGCGATCCGCAGGAGATCGAGCTGGTGCGGCCGGGGCGCCCAGCCGCGGGCCGCGAACCAGGCCTGGAACCGCTCCGGAAGGACCTCGGACAGGTCGCTCAGGCGAGCGCCATCAGGAAACGGTCGATCAGTTCCAGGGCCCTCTCGCTCATCGGGCTCGGATAGCGGGCGAACACGTGACACCCGCCGGGATAGACCGCAGTGTGGCCGCCATTGCCGGCCGCCGCCCAGCGCGCCGACATGTACAGCGTGTCGTCGAGGAGGGGATCGGCAGTGCCGATGGTGAACAGGGCCGGCGGCAGCCCCTTCAAGTCGGCATAGATCGGCGACACGTCCGGCCGACGCCGGTCGATGCCCTCGCGGACATAGCCGTCGGCGAACTTGGTCAGGTCGCGGGTGTTCACGACGAGCCGCTCCTCGCCCCAGTTCCGGACCGACGGGGTGAGGCCGAGGTCGAAGAAGCCGGCATTCAGGTTGGCGCCCCGGAAGGCCCGCGGCAGGTTGTGCTTGTCGCGCAGCCGCAGCAGCACCATCACGGCGAGGTGCGCGCCCACCGACTCGCCCCCGATCGTCAGGGCCTGAATGCCGAACTCCACCTTGCCGGGGCCGGCCAA
>NZ_BACT01000479.1:0-3053 GCF_000333255.1 Methylobacterium sp. B1
TTCTGATCGGAGGTCCTGACCGTCGATCTTGACCTCGGTGCCGGACCACTTGCCGAACAGGACGCGGTCGCCGGCCTTGACGTCGAGCGGGTTGACGCGGCCCTGCTCGTCGCGGGCGCCGGGACCGACGGCGACGATCTCGCCTTCCTGCGGCTTCTCCTTGGCGGTGTCCGGGATGATGATGCCGCCCTTGGTCTTCTCCTCGCTCTCGATGCGACGGACGACCACGCGGTCGTGCAGCGGACGGAACTTCATGAGCTGCCCTCTTGCTTCAGGTCTGGAGTTGGCGTTGATGCGGCCGGCGGGACCGCTCGCGAACTCGACTGTTAGCACTCTGTCTCGGCGAGTGCCAAAGACGGCGGCGAGATAGGCTCGCTGCGGTTCCGAGTCAAGGCTGTCGCACCCCCGCGCGACGGTGCGATGACGCGCCGGCGGCCTTCCTTCTCGTCCCATGGATAATGCGCCGTCATGTTGAGCCTGCACGGACCCGAAGGCCCGGTGGCGTTGCAACCCGGCAGCCCGATCGCGCGCCATACGGTATGGCTCGACCTGAACGACCCGAGCCCGGAGGAAGCCAAAGCGGTCGAGGCCGCGACCGGTCTGCGCGTGCCGTCCCGGGCGGCGCTGTCGGAGGTCGAGACGTCGAGTCGCCTGCGCCGGGTGAAGGGCGGCCTGTCGCTCTCGACGCCGATGATCACCTTCGAGCAGAGCGCGTCGCAGGTGAAGCCGCTGGGCTTCCTGCTGACCAAGGACCACTTCGTCACGATCCGCTTTCACGACCTGCGCGCCTTCGACTCCTCCGCGAAGCGCATCGCGGAGGGCGATGGCAGCACGACCCCGAGCGAGATCTTCCTCGTCGTCCTGGAGGAGCTGGTCGACAGCCTCGCGGACGCCCTGGAGGACATGGGATCGGAACTCGACACGCTCTCGACCCGGATCTTCGACTTCGACGTCCGGGGTGCCGAGCGGCGGCGCCTGGAGAGCCCGCCGCCGCGGCGCCGCGACCTCGCCCTGCGCCGGATCCTGCGGGGCATCAGCAACCGCGGAAAGGTCCTGGGGAAGATCCGCGCCAGTCTGCTCGGGCTCGAACGGATCGTGCCGTTCGTCGCCGCAGCCTGCGACGGCATCGGCCTGCCGGAGGACGCGCGCTTCGAGACGATCAAGCGGGACATCGAATCCCTCGACGAGTTCGAGACGCGCCTCGCTGAGAACGTGCAGTTCCTGCTCGACGCGGCCCTCGGCCTCATCACCATCGAGCAGAACAACGTCTTCCGGGTGCTCACCGTCGTCTCGGTGGTCGGCGTCCCGCCAACCTTGATCGCGTCGATCTACGGCATGAACTTCAAGCACATGCCGGAGCTGGACTGGACTCTCGGCTATCCCTACGCGCTCGGCCTGATCCTTTTCAGCGCCATAGCGCCTATAGTATACTTTCGAATGCGCGGTTGGTTCTGATATTCAGACCGGTTTAACAGCACAAAAATCGTCCCACCAAGTGTTAATAGCGCGGAAATCGTCCACTCCGATCTCTGAGGCACTCCGTCATCGCGATCAAAAGTCTTCGATTTCCTGCCGCCAAACGGAGAACAGCATAACGCATCAAGAAAGAGTTCATTAACGCTGCGATGCGATACCCGCGGGCGAGGAATGCGAGTGTCGAAATGTTCAACCGTACGACTTTCAACGAAGCCCAGGCCAAGATCGATGCCCTGGATCGTTCGCTCGCGATCATCGAGTTTTCGATGGACGGAAACGTCGTCCATGCGAACAAGAATTTCTTGAAGCTGATGAAGTATGATCTGCCGGATATTCAGAACCGGCACCACCGTCTCTTCGTGGATAGGGCCTATGCTGAGACCGCGGAGTATACGGAATTCTGGGACAAGCTGAAGGTCGGCCAGTACGTCACCGGCGAGTTCCTCCGCCTGGACAAGGACGGCAACTCGGTCTGGCTGGAGGCGACATACAATCCCGTCCTCGACGCCCGTGGCCGGCCCGTGAAGGTGGTCAAGTTCGCTTCGGACATCTCCGCCAAGAAGAAGGAGATCAACCGGCTCCTGACCATGATCGACAACGTTCCGGTGGCCGTCATGACGGCCGACCTCAAGAACGACTTCAAGATCGACTATATGAACGCCACCTCGCGCCGGACCCTCGGGACGATCGACCAGCATCTGCCGGTGAAAGTCGACGAGATGCTCGGCCGGTCGTTCGACATCTTCCACAAGAATCCGAGCCACCAGCGCACCATGCTGGCGGATGCGAGCCGGCTGCCGCACTCCACCAAGATCAAGGTCGGACCCGAGACCCTGAACCTGCGCGTCACGGCCGTGAACGACGAGAAGGGTCAGTATCTCGGGCCGATGCTGACCTGGGCCGTGGTCACCGCGCAGGTGAACATGGAGACCGACGTCAAGCGGGTGGTCGAGGCGGTGGGCTCGGCCATCCAGGAGATGCAGAACTCGGCCGAAGGGCTGATGCAGTCCGCCGAATCCGCACGGCACAAGGCCTCGTCGGTCGCGGCGAATTCCGAGCAGATGAACGGCGCGATCCAGGAGATTTCCGGTCAGGTCGGGCGCGTCTCGGAGCGGGCACAGCAGATCGCCGCGCAGGCCGGGACCACGGATGCGACCATGCGCCAGCTCGCCGAGAATGCCCGCAAGGTCGACGCGGTGGTCAGCATGATCAAGTCGATCGCCGACCAGACCAATCTCCTGGCGCTGAATGCGACCATCGAGGCGGCGCGGGCGGGGGCCGCCGGCCGCGGCTTCGCGGTGGTGGCCTCCGAGGTCAAGGCGCTCGCAGAGCAGACCGCCAAGGCGACCGGCGAGATCACACAGCAGGTCTCGGCGATCCAGAGCGCCACCGGCGAGGCGGTGGGAGCGATCGAGATGATCACCGCGGCGGTGGGCGAGTTGTCCAAGCTGACCCTGGCGATGGCGAGCGCCGTCGAGGAGCAGGCGGTCTCCACCCACGAGATGGCGGGCAATATCGGCGGTGTTTCCGAGGCCGCCAATGCCACCGGTCAGCTCGCCCGGGCCGTCCAGGATGTC
>NZ_BACT01000478.1:0-272 GCF_000333255.1 Methylobacterium sp. B1
AAGCCTATACGCAGGCCGCGGAGGAAGCCGGGGTCGGGGTTACGCCGATCAGCCTGTTCGAGGTGTCGTCGTTGCATCAAAGCGATACTGTCCGCGGATCCGTTCTCGACGGGCCACATCTTGATGATGACACCGTGGATATCGCCATTGACCGAGCGATAATCCTGCCCGACTTCGAGACGTTTTCGCACAATTTCCACAAGCGCCCCCGATGCCGCGATCGTTCGCACCATGCGGAAGACGAATATATGTATCTGTATGTGTCTGCTACG
>NZ_BACT01000477.1:0-6873 GCF_000333255.1 Methylobacterium sp. B1
GTTCGATGCCCGGGCCGGCGGGAAGCGCGCGGCTCCGGGCGGAAACGCTTGCATCCGGTGCGTGTTTTCGGACCATGCGTCTTCGGGTCTCGGAGGCGGGCTTTGGGCGGAGACGAGCGGGACGGGCAGATGGCCGATGGGGCGGCAGGCGCATCCGCGCGGCCGGTGCCCTGGGAATTCGTGCTGCCGGACGAGACGGCCACGGAGGATCTCGGCCTGTTCCTCTCCGAGTTTCTGCTGCCCGGGGACGTCGTCGCCCTGTCGGGTGGCCTCGGCGGCGGCAAGACCACGCTCGCCCGCGCGGTGATCCGCGAACTCGCCGGCGACGCGCAGCTGGAGGTTCCGAGCCCGACCTTCACGCTGATCCAGCCCTATGCGGCCCGGGACGGTCGGCCGATCATCCATGCCGACCTCTACCGGCTGCGCGACCCCGACGAATTGGTGGAACTCGGCTTCGACGAGATGGCCGAGGGCGCGATCACCCTGGTCGAGTGGCCGGACCGGATGCCGCCCCGCGACGGTCCGGTGCTGACCGTCGACCTGTCCCTGCGGGCGGAGTTCGGCCCCGAGGCGCGGCTCGCCCGGATCGACGGCACCGGCGGCATGCGCGCCCGCCTCGATCGGGCCCGGGCGGTGCGCCGCCTCCTCGACCGCAGCGGGTGGGACATCGCCGAGCGGACGCTGATGCAGGGGGACGCCTCCTCCCGCGCCTACGAGCGTCTGACCAAGCCCGACGGCACCAGCGCCGTGCTGATGATCGCGCCGCCTCGGCCGGACGGGCCCCCGGTGCGGGACGGCAAGCCCTACAGCGCGATCGTGCACCTCGCCGAGAGCGTCCACGCCTTCGTGGCCCTGGACCGCGGCCTGCGGGCGCTCGGCCTCTCGGCGCCCAAAATCTACGGCGAGGACCTCGCCGAGGGCCTGCTGATCCTCGAGGATCTCGGCAGCGAGCCGGTGATCGAGGGGGGCGCCCCGCGGCCCGAGCGCTACGCCGAGGCCGTGCGCGTGCTCGCCAAGCTCCACGCCAATCCGCTCCCCTCGGCCCTGCCGGTGGAGGACGGGATCGAGCACGTGCTGCCGCCCTATGACATGGAGGCGCTGCTGTTCGAGGCGGAACTGATGCCCGAATGGTACGCGCCGGCGATCCGGAACGTCGGCCTGACGGCGGAGGCGCGGGCGGCGTTCGTCGACCTGTGGCGGGAGGCGCTTCAGGNCGCGATCCCGGACCGGCCGACCTGGACCCTGCGCGACTACCACTCCCCGAACCTGATCTGGCTGCCCGAGCGCGACGGGCTGGAGCGGGTCGGGCTGATCGACTTCCAGGACGCCGTGATGGGCCACCCGGCCTACGACGTCGCGTCGCTGCTGCAGGATGCCCGGGTCGATTCCAGCGCCGAGTTCGAGCTGCGGCTGCTCGGCCTCTACGCCCGCGAGCGCCGCGGCCGGGACCCGGCCTTCGATGTCGGGGCCTTCGCCACCGCCTACGCGCTGCTTGCGGCCCAGCGGGCCACGAAGATCCTCGGCATCTTCGCGCGCCTGGACCGGCGCGACGGCAAGCCCGGTTATCTCGCCCATCTGCCGCGGATCGAGGGTTATCTCGCCCGCAACCTCGCCCATCCGGCGCTCGCCGGACTGCGGGCGTGGCACGCGGATCATTTGCCGGGCCTCGTCGCTCCGGCTCCCGAACCCTGACCATCGGATTCCCGACCGCATGAGCGAGCCCGCCCCCGCCGTCAGCCGCGCCTTCGTCCTGGCCGCGGGCCTGGGCAAGCGCATGCGGCCGGTGACCGCCACGGTGCCGAAGCCCCTGGTGGAGGTCGCCGGCAAGGCTCTGCTCGATCACGCCCTGGACCGGGTCGCCGAGGCCGGAATCGGGACCGCGGTCGTCAACGTCCACTATCTCGCCGACCTGATCGAGGGGCATCTTGCGGGCCGGACCGAGGGGCCGGCCACGCTCGTGTCCGACGAGCGTGGAGCGTTGCTGGAGACGGGCGGTGGCATCCGCAAGGCCTTGCCGCTGCTGGGCGCGGGGCCGTTCGTGGTGCTGAACTCGGATTCGTTCTGGCTCGAGGGGCCGGCCTCCAACCTGCGCCGGTTGATCGAGAGCTGGGATGGGGACCGCATGGATGGCCTGTTGCTGGTGGCCCCCACCGCCACCAGCCTCGGCTACGAAGGGGCCGGTGATTTCGTGATGGACCCGGACGGGCGCCTGGAGCGGCGCGGCGAGCGTGAGGTGGCGCCCTTCATCTACGCGGGCGTGGCGATCCTCACGCCGAGCCTGTTCGCGGACACGCCGACGGGCGCCTTCTCCCTCAACCTGCTGTTCGACCGGGCGATCGCGGCGAGGCGGCTTTTCGGGATGCGGCTCGACGGCCAGTGGCTGCATGTCGGAACGCCCGAGGCGATCCGGGCCGCCGAGGAGCGCGTGCGGGCGAGCGCGCGGACTCCGTAGGTCCGGGGGAGCGAAGCGCGACGCATGGGCCGCGCAAGTCGTTGTCCAAAGTGTCTTGCCAAGCCGGATCCGAGCCTCTAGAAGCCCCTTCACACCGGCGGGCCAAGACCCCGCCGCCGTGTCAGGCGCCCGTAGCTCAGCTGGATAGAGCACCAGACTACGAATCTGGGGGTCAGAGGTTCGAATCCTTTCGGGCGCGCCATCACCTAGCTAAATTTCAGACATTCCCGAACGCACCGGGTTAACGCTGTGGGGAACCATGCGGTAACGGCTGACGCCTGCACCGGATGCGCGATCAGCGTTCGTGACATCGGGACATGATCCGGCAAAGCTCGCTTGCTACTGCCGAGCTTGTCGGTGGCCTAAGCCCCCACTGACCTTCCACGCTCGCCTCGCCACACCTCCGACCGTAGCGGGCGGGCGTGGATGCCAGGGAGATCGCGAAATGCGACTCCTCCTTTGGCCGCTGGCTTGCCCTCGTTCTGAAGCGAGAGTCCGTCGATCAGGGGACGGACGATGAAGAAGAGCCGGTTCAGCGAAGCGCAGAGCATCGGATCCTGAAGGAGCAGCAGGCCGGATTGCCGGTTGTTGAGGTCTGCCGCCGTCGCGGCATCGGCGACGCGACGTTCTACACGTGGTGCTCGCGCTGGGGCGGCACGGAGGTCTCGGATGCGCGCCGGCTGAAGGCGCTCGACGAGGAGAGCCGTAAGCGCAAGACGCTCCTGGTCGAGGCGAGGCTCGACGTGGCCACGCTGCGCGAGGCTCTGGAGAAAACCTTCTGACGTCCAATGCACGCAGCAGAGCGGCTTCGTCGAGGCCCTCATCGGCCGCTTGCGCGACGAGTGCTTGAGCGAGCAGCTGTTCCGGAGCCTGCCGGCGGCTCGGACCATGGCCGAGGTGTGGCGGGCGGACTGCAACACCTGCCGCCCTCACACGAGCTTCGGCGGGCTCAACCCCGAACGCATCTGCAACCCGGTCCGAGCACGACCAGAACCGGAACGGGCTCTGGTTATGAACGAGGGCAAACAGGGGGCAAGGTCCCCCATCAGGATGGAGTGGACCCCTGACGGTGGGCACGATCAGGCGGCGGTTTTGACCGTCTGCTGGGCGTGTTGCTCCTCGAACTGCACGGGGCTCAGATAACCCAGTGCGGCGTGCAGGCGGCGAGTGTTATAGACCTCTTCGATGAAGCGCGGCAGTTCGGCCGCCACATCGGCGAAGGTCTCAATCGCCATCGGGTACACTCCTTGGACCTTGAGCGTCTTCATGAAGCTCTCGGCCTTGGCGTTGTCGTAGGGATTGCCGCGCCGGCCCATCGAATCGACGATACCGTGCTCGGCCAACACATTCCGATACGCCTCGGCAGCATATTGACTGCCACGGTCCGTGTGGTGGGTCAGTCCCGGCACCGGCCGACGTCGCTCGATCGCCGCGCGCAGAGCCGCGATGGTCAGGCGGGCGTCGATCGACCGGCCGAGTGCGTAGCCGACCACCCATCTAGAGTGGTCACCGATCGAATTGAATCGTTTAGGGTTTCGGCCGCGGCGGTGATGTGATTCGATGCGCGGCTTTCCGAGGAGGAGAGCCGATGGCGTCTGCCCTGTCCGTTGATCTGCGCGAGCGTGTCGTAGCCGCGATCGAGGCGGGGGCTTCGCGCCGGGAGGCGGCGCGGCGCTTCGAGGTCAGCCCGGCCAGCGCCGTGCGCTGGCACGGGACCTTCGTGCAGGAGGGTCGGACACAGGCCAAGCCGATGGGCGGCGATCAACGCTCGCACACCATCGAGGCACAGGCCGACCTGATCCGGCAGACCTACGAAGCGCAGCCCGAGCTGTTCCTGCATGAGTTGCGCGACCGTCTGGCCGAACTGGGTCTGCGGGTTGGGGGCAGCAGCCTGTCCCGCTTCTTCAAGCGCCACGGCATCACGCGCAAAAAAACACCGGCCACGCCGCCGAGCAGGAGAGAGAAGACGTGAAGGCCGCGCGCCTGTCCTGGTTCGACGGCCAGCTCGATCTCGACCCGGACAAGCTCGTGTTCCTCGACGAGACCGCCACCAACACGAAGATGGTCCGCCGCTATGGGCGAGCCCCGCGCGGCGAACGCTGCCGGGTCGCGGTGCCGTTCGGCCACTGGAAAACCATCACGGTCACTGCCGGTCTGCGCACCAGCGGCCTGACAGCCACCGCACTCTTCGATGGACCGATGACTGGCGCTCGCTTCCGTGGCTATGTCGAACAAACCCTCGTCCCAGCCCTCAGGCCCGGCGACACGGTCGTGCTCGACAACCTGCCCGCCCACAAGGTCAGCGGCATCCGCGAGTGCATTGAGGCGGCGGGAGCGAGGCTGCTCTACCTCCCGCCCTATTCCCCCGACTTCAACCCGATTGAACGCGCCTTCGCCAAGCTCAAGGCCATTCTTCGTGCCGAGGCTGCTCGCACGATCAGCGACCTCTGGGACACTATCCGACGAGCCTTCAGACGCTTCACGCCAGCCGAATGCCGCCGCTATCTCGCCGCCGCAGGCTACGACGCATATGATCCAACATGATCGGATGCCGCTCTAGGATGATCGCGACGTAGACAAAGCCGCCCATCACCGCGACGTAGGTCAGATCCGCGACCCAGAGCTGGTCAGGCCCGTCTGGCACGATGTCCTGGGCCAGGTTCGGGAAGATCGGGCTCTCGTGATCGCTATCGGTGGTCGTGACATAGCGGCGCCGAACGCGTGGCTGCAGATCATGTGCGCGTATGAGGCGGCGGACCTTCTTGTGATTCACCCGCCATCCCTGCTGGCGCAGGGCCGCCTGGACGCGGTGCCAGCCGTAGGCTTCGAACGCGTCGCAGACCGCGGCCATAGCCTCGACAAGGGCAGTGTCGTCGGCAGCACGCGGCGGAGCGTCGTAGTAGGCGGAGCGCGCCCGACCCATCAGTTGGCATCCCGCAGCGACAGAGAGGCTGTCGGGCCGGTGATCACGGACGGTATTGGACAACGATGCGCTGGATCGCGGCGAGATGCGGCGCATCCGCGACCTGATCGAAGAGCGGCTCGCCGAGGACCTCTCCCTCGAGGCGCTTGCCGCCGAGATCGGCGTATCCCCTCGCACCCTATCCCGCGTGTGCCTCAAGCAATGGGGAACGACGGTTCACCAGTATGTCCTCTCACGCCGTGTCGAGCGGGCCAAGACCATGCTCCTCTCGACCGACCTTGCCGTCACGGCGATTGCCTTCGATACGGGCTTCTCCAGTCAAAGCCATCTGGCAACGGCTTTTCGGCGGTTGACCGGGCTCACACCTAAACATTACAGGCTTATTGGCCGATCATAAATTGCGAGTTGTTCTGACCGAAATTATAGTGGAAGCATTTTAGTCACGTTGCAAGCCGCCGGTCGGACCTGATTTCATTATGATTTGAGCCCGTATTCCGGCCTGTCGTCGTTGTTGCCGTAAGATTTGTGCGGCGGGAACTTGCCCGATATGGTGAGCTTCGCCCGGTCGCCCGGTCGCCCTTGTTGCTGGCCTCGCGGACCATGTCCATGTTGAAGTCGATCGCCGGCATGATGCCGCGCCGAACCCCTCCTGGATCAGCTCCTTGAAGGTCGTGCCGTAGACCATCACCCGTTGGTAGAACCGGTAGATCAGCGGCTCGTTGAGCATCCGCTCCTCCGCCTCGGTGAGGCCGAGGAGTTCGGCAAGTCACGCCTCGCGTTCGCGCACCGGGCGAGGGTGACGGGCGAAGCGGTTTACCGTCGGGACTGCCGATGCCTTCCGCGCGATCCGGCGGCAGATATCCCGCCGCGTGGGCGATGGCCGCGGATCAGGCCCGGCGGGCTGGAGGCTCGGCGGCGCCGGCTGCCGCGTCCGCCTCGCTCAGGGAAGGCCGCACGACCGGCGGATGGCGCGGGTCGTACCCGTCCGGCATCGCGTCCCGCAGCGTCGTGGAGCGGGTTACCAGGAAGTCGATCAGGTGGTTGCGCAGGGCGTAATACCCGGGCGCATGGTGGAGCTGCGTGCGATCACGGTCCTTCGGCAGCGGGTTCTCGACGATCTCCGCGACCCTCGCTCGGGGTCCGTTGGTCATCAGCACGATCCGGTCGGCGAGATAGATCGCCTCGTCGACGTCGTGTGTGATCATGAACACCGTCTGGCCGGTCTCGACGCAGATGCGGCGGACCTCGTCCTGCAGGGTTCCCCGGGTCAGCGCGTCCAGCGCCGAGAAGGGCTCATCCATCAGCAAGATCTTCGGCTCGATCGAGAGCGCCCGGGCGATGCCGACGCGCTGCTTCATGCCGCCCGACAGTTCGGACGGGCGCTTGTGCTCGGAGCCCGCCAGTCCCACCGTGGCGATGGCCTTCCTCGCGCGCGCCTCGACCTTGGCCCTGGGCGCCGTCCGCCAGCGCGCGGAGACCGCGTAGGCGACGTTGCCGA
>NZ_BACT01000476.1:0-6894 GCF_000333255.1 Methylobacterium sp. B1
CGTGCCGATGTCGACGGCAATCTCTGGGTCTCGAGCAATGCCGGCCGGGCCGTGGGCTACAACGGCGTCACCGTCTGGTCGCCGAAGGGCAAGCTCATCGGACGGATCCGCCTGCCGGAGGTGTGCGGGAACCTCACCTTCGGCGGCCCGAAGCGCAACCGCCTGTTCATGGCGGCCAGCCAGTCGCTCTACGCGCTGACGGTGAACACGCAGGGTGCAGGGCCGGCCTGAGGATTCGGTCGCGCCCCGCAGCGCTCCTCCGCGGCAGCGACCCACCGCCCACGCCCTCTCGCTGGGGTGCCCGCGGCAGTGGGCCTCGAACGAACAGCCCGCGTGTGATCCCAGAAGCCCTCCGTCGAGGCATCCCCGCCGGGGCCCCAGGAGGAGGGCGCGGATCGGTGATCCGGCCTTCGCGCATGCGTGCGTCGGGCCGATAGCGCGGCCCTGCGATCGGGACCGGATCCGGCGGGATCCTTCGGCCGGCCATGGCTGACGGCGCACCGGCACGCTATCTGTCATGGGTATGAGCGTGGATCCCGCCCCCGACCCGACCTTGAGCCGCCTCAGCGCGGCCCTCGGGGACCTTCCCAAGCGCGGCCTGCCGCCCGTGGAACGCTGGGATCCGCCCTATTGCGGCGCCATCGACATCCGCATCGCCGCCGATGGAACGTGGCACCACAACGGTTCGCCGATCCGGCGGGACAAGCTGGTCAAGCTGTTCGCCAGCATCCTGCGGCGCGAGCCGGATGGCCGGACTGTCCTGGTCACGCCGGTGGAAAGCGTCGGGATCACCGTCGAGGATGCGGCCTTCGTAGCCGTCGAGATGGCCGTCGACGGCACGGGAGCGGACCGGCGCCTCTCCTTCCGTACCAATGTCGACGATCTGGTGAGCGTCGACGCGGAGCACGCCCTGCGCTTCGAGGAGGGGCCGGACGGGGCCCTGAAGCCCTACCTCCATGTCCGCCGCGGGCTGTGGGCGCGCGTGACCCGGGCGCTCACCTACGACCTTGTGGATCTCGCCGAGGAACGCCTCGTCGACGGGAGGCCCTGGCTCGGCCTGTGGGCCGGCGGCACCTTCCACACCATCGCACCGGTCGCCGCCGCGTGAGCGACCCGCTCGCCGAGTTTCTCGCCCGCGCTGCGGCCGGCCTGTCGCCGGATCCGCCGGGACCGGACGATCCCACCTCCAATCCCCGCGGCGACCACAGCCTCGATCCGGATGGCACGGCCGTGATGCCGCCGCCGCCCCATCGCCGGGCCGCGGTCCTCGTCCCGGTCGTGCGCCGCGCGGACGGTCCGAGCCTCATCCTCACCATGCGGGCGGCCAACCTGCGCGACCATTCCGGACAGGTCGCGCTGCCGGGGGGTAAGATCGATCCCACCGATCCCGGCCCCGCGGATGCGGCCCTGCGGGAGGCCTTCGAGGAGATCGGGCTGCTGCCCGCGGCCGTGCGGCTGCTCGGCTATCTCGACCCGTACCTCTCGGGCACCGGATTCCTGGTGACCCCGGTGATCGGCTTGGTCGATTCCGAGGTAACCCTGACGCCGAACCCTGCCGAAGTGGCCGATGTCTTCGAGGTGCCATTCCCGATTCTCATGGATCCGGAACGCTATCGCCTGCGCTCCCGCGCCTGGCAGGGCCGCGAGCGCTGGTTCTATGCCTTGACCTACGGCGAGCGGCTGATCTGGGGTGTCACCGCCGGGATTCTGAACAATCTCCGGGAACGGCTCTATCCGGAAACGGAGTCGGGCGACGTCGGTCGCCCGGCGCGATAGGCTGCCAGGCATGCTGCGCCGCGTCCTCGAAGAGTTTGGCCTCTTCCTCGTCCCCTTCGCCCTCTTCCTGGTCTACCTGCTGCTGTCCGGCCGCAACCCTCTGCGCCGGGTGCACTGGGACCCGCACCTGTTCCGCCTCGTCCTGGCCGGGCTGGCGGTGGTGATCGGCACGCTCGTCTACGAGGGGCTGTTCTCCGAGCGTCGCTCGGCGGGCTACGTGCCCACCCACATGGAGAACGGCCGCCTCGTGCCCGGTGGATTCCGGTGAACCGCGCGCTCGACCAAGCCGGTCTCATGGCCCTGCTCGACCGCCCGGGCGTGCGCCGCGTGCTCGCGGCCCTGGATGCCCCCGGTGCCGAGACCCGCCTGATCGGCGGCTGCGTACGCGACGCGCTGCTCGGCGTGCAGACCGCCGACATCGATATGGCGACCACCCTGCTGCCCGAGGCGGTGATGCATGCGGCGCAGCGGACGCGCGGCCTCAAGGCGGTGCCGACCGGGATCGAGCACGGGACGATCACCCTGGTGACCGAAGACGGGCCGATCGAGGTCACAACCCTGCGCGAGGACGTCGAGACCGACGGACGGTACGCCGTCGTCCGCTTCGGCACGGACTTCCTCCGCGATGCCGAGCGCCGGGACTTCACGATCAACGCGCTCTCGCTCGGTGCGGACGGAACGCCGCACGATCCGGTGGGCGGCCTGCCCGATCTCGAAGCCGGGCGGGTGCGCTTCATCGGCGATCCGGCGACCCGCATTCGCGAGGACGCCCTGCGGATCCTGCGCTTCTTCCGGTTTCAGGCGCG
This sequence comes from Methylobacterium sp. B1, assembly GCF_000333255.1. Classification (NCBI taxonomy): domain Bacteria; kingdom Pseudomonadati; phylum Pseudomonadota; class Alphaproteobacteria; order Hyphomicrobiales; family Methylobacteriaceae; genus Methylobacterium; species Methylobacterium sp. B1. The sequence goes on from NZ_BACT01000476.1 coordinate 2,583, forward strand.
TTTCGGCGCCGGGGCGCCCGATGCGGCGGCGCTCGCCGCCTGTGTGGCCGCGCGGGACAGTCTGGACCGGCTCTCCCGCGAGCGCGTGCGCGCGGAGTTCCTTAAGCTGCTGGCGGCCTCCGGCGGTCCGGCCATGGTGGCGACGCTGAGCGCGACCGGCCTGCTGCAGCGGATCACCGGCGGCGTCGGTGAACTCGGGCGGCTGGAGCGCGCCGCCGCTGCGGGATTGTCTCCGGTGATGCGCCTCGCGGCCCTCTCGGTCGGGGCTCGGCACGACGCGGATCGGCTGCGCGAGCGGCTGCGTCTCTCGAAGAGCGAGCACGGACAGCTCATCGGCTACGCGGAAGCGCTGGCCGATCTCCACGGACGTGCGGTGCTGGATGGGGTCGCGGCGCGGGCGCTTGCGGCCGGGCACGGCCTGTCGCGGCTGGCAGACGTGCTGGCGATCCTGGCCGGGGAGCCTAGGCCTGCCGTAACGGAGACGGCGATCAGCGCCTTTGAAACCCTCAAGGGGGAGGGGGCGTCGCCGGCCTTTCCCCTGGCGGGGGCGGATCTGGTCGCGGCCGGCGTAGCGCCGGGTCCCGGGATCGGGCGTGGGCTGGCCACCGCGCGGAAAGTCTGGCTGGAGTTGGGCTGCCCGACGGATGCCGAGGCGCGGGCCGACCTCCTGGCGCGGGCGCTGGAGGGCGCCCGCTGAACGAGGCTCAGAGCTTCAGGAGCGCCTTGGTCTCCTGGAGCTGGACGATCTGGCCGTTCAGCTCCTCGCGCTTCTGCAGGTCCTCGGTGGCGTCACGCTGCATCTCGATGGCCTCGATGTCGCGGTCGAGGGATTCGTGCGTCAGCTCCTCGATCGGCGCAGCACGCTCGGCGAGCACGGTCACGGCCGTCGGGCCGATATCGGCAAGCCGCCGCGAACGTAGATCCGCTTGCCGCTGCCCTGGCTCTCGGTGACCACGATGACGCCGACCCGCAGGGAGGTCAGCACGGGCGCGTGGCCCGGCAGCACCGTCATCTCGCCTCGATGCCGGGCAGCTGAACGGCGGTCACCTCGCCGGAATACAGCGTCCGCTCGGGGCCGACGAAATCGAAGTGGAAGGTGGCCATGGCCTGACGTGTTCCCGGATCGGCGTCGCGCTCTCCGCCGTGCAGGCGGAGTTCTCAGGAAAAGGCTGCGCGGACGGCACCGGTATGGGCCGCCCGCGCAGCCTCTATCCCCTTCCCGCGCGGGGAAGGGGGTTGTCGTCTTACGCGGCCTTGAGCTTCTTGGCCTTCTCCTGGGCCTCCTCGATGGTGCCGACCATGTAGAAGGCGGCCTCCGGGAGGTCGTCGTAGTCGCCGTTCACCAGGCCCTTGAAGCCCTTGATGGTATCTTCCAGCGCGACCTGCTTGCCGGGCGAGCCGGTGAACACCTCGGCCACCGAGAAGGGCTGCGAGAAGAAGCGCTCGATCTTGCGGGCGCGGGCCACGGTCAGCTTGTCCTCCTCGGACAGCTCATCCATGCCCAGGATCGCGATGATGTCCTGGAGCGCCTTGTAGCGCTGCAGGGTCTGCTGAACGCGGCGGGCGACGTCGTAATGCTCCTCGCCGAGGATCGCCGGCGACAGCATGCGCGAGGTCGAATCCAGCGGATCCACCGCCGGATAGATGCCCTTCTCGGCGATCGAGCGCGACAGCACGGTCGTGGCGTCGAGGTGGGCGAACGAGGCGGCGGGCGCCGGGTCGGTCAGATCGTCGGCCGGCACGTAGATGGCCTGCACCGAGGTGATCGAGCCCTTGGTCGTGGTGGTGATGCGCTCCTGCAGGGCGCCCATGTCGGTGGCCAGCGTCGGCTGGTAGCCCACCGCCGACGGGATGCGGCCGAGAAGCGCCGACACCTCGGAGCCCGCCTGCGTGAAGCGGAAAATGTTGTCGACGAAGAACAGCACGTCCTGGCCGTCGTCGCGGAACTGCTCGGCGATGGTCAGGCCGGTCAGGGCGACGCGCGACCGGGCGCCGGGCGACTCGTTCATCTGGCCATAGACCAGGGCGCATTTGGAGCCCTCGGCGGAGCCATGCTCCTTCGGGTCCACGTTCACCTTGGACTCGATCATCTCGTGATAGAGATCGTTGCCCTCGCGGGTGCGCTCACCCACGCCGGCGAACACCGAGTAGCCCGAGTGCACTTTGGCGATGTTGTTGATCAGCTCCATGATCAGCACGGTCTTGCCGACGCCGGCGCCGCCGAACAGGCCGATCTTGCCGCCCTTCGCGTAAGGGGCGAGCAGGTCCACCACCTTGATGCCGGTGACGAGGATCTGCGCCTCGGTCGACTGCTCGGCATAGGAGGGGGCCGGCTGGTGGATGGCGCGGTAGGTGTCGGCCTGGACCGGACCGGCCTCGTCGATCGGCTCGCCGATGACGTTCATGATGCGGCCGAGCGTGTTCATGCCCACCGGAACCTTGATCGGCTCGCCGGTGTCCGTGCATTCCTGACCGCGGGTCAGGCCCTCGGACGTGTCCATGGCGATGCAGCGGACAGTGTGCTCGCCGAGCTGCTGGGCGACCTCAAGGACGAGGCGGGCGCCGTTGTTCTTGGTCTCGAGGGCGTTCAGGATCTCGGGCAGGTGGCCCTCGAACTGCACGTCGACCACGGGGCCGATAACCTGGGTGATCTTGCCGACCTTGTTGGAGCCGGCGCCGGGGAGTGCGGTGTTCGCCATCGTTAACCTACCCTTCAAGCTGTGCGTTCAGGTGGCGGAGCCTCAGAGGGCTTCCGCACCCGAGATGATCTCGATGAGTTCCTTGGTGATCATGGCCTGACGCGTCCGGTTGTAGATCAGCGTCTGCTTCTTGATCATCTCGCCCGCGTTGCGGGTGGCCGAATCCATGGCGCTCATGCGCGCGCCCTGCTCGGAGGCGGCGTTCTCCAGGAGCGCCCGGTAGATCTGCACCGTCAGGTTCTTCGGCAGCAGCGTCTCGAGGATCGCCTCCTCGGAGGGCTCGAACTCCAGCGCGGCGTTGCCGGCCGCAGCCTTCGCGGTCGTGTCGACCGCGGGCAGCTCCGCGGGGATCAGGCGCTGCGCGGTCGGGATCTGCGAGATGACCGAGCGGAACTCGGAGTAGAACAGGGTCGCGACGTCGAACTCGCCGTTCTCGAAGCGGGTCAGGATCTTGTCGGCGATCCCGGCCGCGAACTCGTAATCCACCGGGCGGTTGCCACGGATGTCCATGCTCTCGACGATCTGGTCGCGGTACTGCCGCCGCAGCGCGTCGAGGCCCTTCTTGCCGACCGTCATGATCTTGACGGTCTTGCCCTCGGCGGCGAGCTTCTGCGCGTATTCGCGCACCGCGAGGCGGACGATCGACGAGTTGAAGGCGCCGGCGAGGCCGCGGTCGCCCGTGCACACGACGAGCAGGTGTGTCTGCTCGGACCCGGTCCCGGACAGGAGCCGCGGGGCGCCGACGCCGCCGACGAGATTACCTGCGAGATTGCCGAGCACGGCCGACATCTTCTCGGCATAGGGACGGCCCGCCTCGGCGGCCATCTGCGCACGGCGCAGCTTGGCGGCGGCGACCATCTGCATGGCCTTGGTGATCTTCTGCGTCGCCTTCACCGAGGTGATGCGGTTGCGCAGGTCCTTCAAACTCGCCATCGGGTGAGGTCCAGGTCCGTTCTATGGGCCTCTCCTTCCCTCGGCGGGAAGGAGCCGGAAATTCGGGCGGTGCAGCGCGGATCGCAATCCCCCTGCACCACCCAAGATCCCTCCCCGCGGGGAGGGGCCTCACATCAGCCGATCGACTTGGCGACGCTCTCGACGACGCTCTTCAGCTTGCCGGCGTTCTCGTCCGACAGGTCCTTGGAGGCGGCGATGGAGTCGAGCAGGTCCTTGTGCTTCGAGCGGAGCGTGCTGAGCAGCGCGTCCTCGAACGGGCGGACCTTGCTGACCGGCATCTTGTCCAGATAGCCGTTCACGCCGGCGTAGATCACCGCGACCTGCTCTTCCATCTTCAGCGGCGAGAACTGCGGCTGCTTCAGGAGCTCGGTGAGCCGCGAGCCGCGGTTCAGGAGCGCCTGGGTGGAGGCGTCGAGATCGGAGCCGAACTGCGCGAAGGCGGCCATCTCGCGGTACTGCGCGAGCTCGCCCTTGATCTTGCCGGCGACCTTCTTCATCGCCTTGGTCTGGGCCGAGGAGCCCACCCGCGACACCGAGAGGCCCACGTTCACCGCCGGGCGGATGCCCTGGTAGAACAGGTCGGTCTCGAGGAAGATCTGGCCGTCGGTGATCGAGATCACGTTGGTCGGGATGTAGGCCGACACGTCGTTGGCCTGGGT
>NZ_BACT01000475.1:0-2994 GCF_000333255.1 Methylobacterium sp. B1
AAGCCGGGCCCTGGGCCTGACCAGTATAGTCACGGCCCGCGCCTCCCGAGCCTCGGTGGACCAGCGCCGAGGCCGCGCCGGCCGCACCGAGCCGGGCCTGTGCTGGCGCCTCTGGTCCGAGGCCGGCACCAACGCCCTCGAACCGTTCACGCGGCCGGAGATCCTGTCCGCCGACCTCGCCGGGCTGCTCCTCGACTGCGCCGCCTGGGGCGTGACCGATCCGGGCACGCTCGCCTTCCTCGACCCGCCCCCCGCGCCGGCCCTGACGGAGGCCCGCGCCCTGCTGACCGAACTGGGGGCGCTCGATGCCGATGGGCGCCTGACGCCGGTCGGCGCGCGCCTGCGAGCCCTGCCGCTGCCGCCGCGGCTCGCCCGTATGGTGACGGTCGCGGCCGGAAACGGCCACGCACGGGCCGCCGCCGACCTCGCCGCCGTGCTGGTGGAGCGCGGCCTCGGGGGGGACAGCCTCGACCTCGACGAGCGGGTCGAGCGGTTCCGCCGCGACCGCGGCGGACGCGCCGCCGACATGCGCCGGCTCGCCGACGGCTGGGCCCGGATCGCCGGGGCAGGCAATTCCGCGCTCCCGGATGCCGGCCCGGTCGCCGCCGGCCCGCTCCTGGCGCTCGCCTATCCCGACCGGGTGGCCCGGGCGCGCGGCCGCGACGGCGAGTTCGTGATGGCGAGCGGACGGGCCGGTCGCCTCGACCCGGCGAGCCCGCTCGCCCGCGAAACCTATCTGGTGATCGCCGATCTGGCGGGATCGGCCGCGAGCGCCCGGATCCTGGCCGCGGCGGCGATCGGGGCCGAGGCGATCGAGCGCCTCTTCGCCGACCGGATCGAGTCGCGCACCGAGATTGCCTTCGACCCGCAGGCCGCCGCCCTGCGGGCGCGGGCGGTCCGGCGACTCGGCGCGGTCAGTCTCGGGTCACGGCCGCTGCCGGTGCCGTCCGATCCGGAGAGCGCCGAGATCCTGGCGCGGGGCATCGCCGATCTCGGGATCGAGCGACTGCCGTGGACGCCGGCCCTGGCGCAATGGCGCGCCCGGGTGATTTTCCTCCACGCCGCCGAGGGCGACACCTGGCCGGACCTGTCGGACGCGGTGCTGGCCGGAACCGCGGAGACGTGGCTGGCGCCGTCCCTCGTGGGGCGCGCCACCCTCGCGTCGGTCACCGCGGACGATCTCGCCGGCGCCCTCCAGAGCCTGGTGCCCTGGGCGCTGCGCGCCCGGCTGGACGCGGAGGCGCCGACCCACGTGGAGGTCCCGACCGGCTCGCGCATCCCGGTGGATTACACGGCCGAGGAACCGGCCCTGGCCGTCCGGGTCCAGGAGCTCTTCGGCCTCGACCGGCATCCCCGGGCCGGAGGACGGCCGCTCGTCCTGCACCTGCTGTCGCCGGCCCAGCGGCCGATCCAGATCACCCGCGATCTGCCCGGATTCTGGCGCGGATCTTGGGCGGCGGTGCGGTCCGAGATGCGCGGCCGCTATCCGCGCCATCCCTGGCCGGAGGATCCGCTCAGCGAGGCGCCGACCCGTCGGGCCAAGCCGCGCGGAACCTGACGGCCGCAACGCCCTTCCTCCGCATCGACACCAACGGATCGGATGCGATGACCACGGACACGACCGCTTTCGACCCCGCAGCCGCCGGCTGGGCGCTGGTGGAGGACAAGGGCTTCATCGCCCATGTCGGTCCGCTTCATGTCCGCGGCACCGACGGCGCCTACGCGTTTCGGGCCGAGCAGAAGCACGCCAACCTGATCGGCGTGGTCCATGGCGGCATGCTCATGAGCTTCGCCGACCGCGCGCTGGGCGAGACCGCGATGCAGGCCGCGGGCGGCGCCAATTGCGTGACGATCCAGCTGGAGATGAAGTTCATCGATGTCGGCCGCCTCGGCAACTGGATCGAGATCCGGCCGCAGGTGGTCAAGCGCACCGGCTCCCTCGTGTTCATGCGTGGCGACGTCCGCGACGACACGCGCCTCCTGGCCTCGGCGGACGGCGTGTGGAAGATCCTGCGCCGTCGCTCGGATTGACCATCTCAGGACATCTGTCCTAGCTTGCCGCCGCGCGTCGCGGCGTTCCGACCGGGTGCGCAATGGAGGATCGCATGCGATCGTCGCAGACCGATACATCCGGCGTCGAGGCGAAGCGCGGTCCGGCTCGACCCTCTCGACGCGCGATCCTCGCGGGGTTGGCGGCCTTCGCCGCAACGCCCGACGGAGCGGAGGCGCAACCTGAGCCGCCCAGCACGGTGACCAATCCGCCGCGCGACTTCCGGCCCGGCGCGGCCCCCACCACCTACTTCACCGATCCGGACGTCGTCGCGGTCGACCCGGCCTTCGAACCCTACATCGTGCCGAACAGCGCCATCCGCCGGCTCTGGACCGGCGCCCTCTGGGCGGAGGGGCCGGCCTGGAACGCCGTCGGCCGCTACCTCGTCTGGAGCGATATCCCCAACAACCGGCAGATGCGCTGGCTGGAGGAAGACGGGCACGTCTCCGTCTTCCGGATGCCAAGCAACAACGCGAACGGCAACAGCTTCGATCATCAGGGGCGGCAGATCAGCTGCGAGCACGCCACCGGTCGGGTCGTGCGCTACGAACTCGACGGGGCGGCGACGATCCTGGCCGATGCGTTCGACGGCAAGCCGCTCAACTCGCCCAACGATGTGGTCCAGCATCCGGACGGCGCCTACTGGTTCACCGATCCGCCCTACGGCGCGCTGCTCTACGAGGGGCTGCCGGACGCGGCGGGCGGCCCGAGCAATCCGCAGGGCCATCTCGACCCGCGGCTCGGCCAGCCGGCCGGGACAGCGCCCCGGCGGCGGGTGCTGCCCAATGCGGTCTACCGCATCGACCCGTCGGGGCGGATCGACCGGGTGCTCACCGACGATGAGGTGCCCGATCCGAACGGCTTGTGCTTCTCGCCCGATCACCGGACGCTCTACGTCTGCTCCACGGGGAAGGGGCCGGGGGATACGGGGGCCGGCGGCAAGG
>NZ_BACT01000474.1:0-2846 GCF_000333255.1 Methylobacterium sp. B1
CCGGGCGTTTTCGGCGCGGGATACAGATCCGGCGCCCGCCGGCCCGCGGCCCTGTCGATAGCGGCGGAGTATTGCCCGGGGGAGACCGCCGCCGGCTCGAAGCGCGGGCCTGGGGGGCACCCGAACTTCGTTCCGGCGGCGTGACGACGTGCACGGCTTCCGCGGAGGGGGAATCGCTGAAGCCGCATTTCGCCGGCCGCGCTTTGGAACGCGGTCGACCGAAAATCTCGCATGGCCATGTTGCCGAAGGATGTCTGGTCTCGGGAGCCGACCCCTTTTATGGGCTGACCTTCGGGGATGGGTTTCCTCCGCGCCGCCGTCTGCTATCCCTCCCGATCACTCCCGACGTCCGACCCTGCCGCCGACAGTCCCGAATGAGCCTTCTGCGCGATCTCTTCGGCCATGTCGGCCGTACCGTGACGGCCTATGCCGGTGACAAGGCGCTGATGCTCGCGGCAGTCTCGGCTGCGGCCAACGTCATCGTCGCCGACGGCGAGGTCGCCGGTCCGGAATTCGACGCGGCTCTGCTCGGCCTGAAGGCCGACCCGGTCCTGATGAAGGGCTACGACGCTTTGATGCTGGAGACCGAACTCTACGAGGGCATCGCCCGGGCGAGGACCCGGCTCGGCCGGGCCGAGAATCTGCGCCATGTGGCGGCGGTCGCCGAGCGCCCCGCGAACCAGCGCGAGAACGTCTTCCTGATCGCCGCGGACGTCGCCGATCAGGACGGGATCAGCAACATCGAGGCGAGCGCCCTCGGCGAGATCGCCGTAGCCCTGCGGGTCGACGCGATCGGACTGCTCCGCGCGAATCCGGTCCGACGCCCGCCGGTCTGACAGATCCGGTTGGCATCGCGGTTGCTCGGCGCGGACGCGCTGCCCAGCCGGCCGCGCCCGCCTATAAAGACCCCGTCGCACGGCGACCCGCCGTGAAAGGAACCGGCATGGCCGAGAAAAGCCTCAGCAAGACCCACAACCTGCGCGCCGATGGTGCGCGACTCTGGGCGACGATCCTGGAGACCGCGGCGTTCGGCGGCACGCCGGCCGGCGGCATCAACCGCCTGACGCTCTCGGCCGAGGACGGCCAGGTCCGCGACTGGTTCCGGGAGGCCTGCGAGGCGGCCGGGCTGACGGTGTCGGTCGATGCGCTGGGCACCCAATACGCCCTGCGGCCGGGCCGGGACATGGCCCGCAAGCCGATCGCCTTCGGCTCGCATCTCGACACCCAGCCCACCGGCGGCAAGTTCGACGGCGTCCTCGGCGTCCTGGCGGGCCTCGAGGTGATGCGCAGCCTGAACGATGCCGGGATCGAGACCGACGCGCCGCTGCTCGTGGTCAACTGGACCAATGAGGAAGGCTCGCGCTTCGCCCCCGCCATGATGGCCTCGGCGGCCTATGCGGGAGACTTCACCACCGACGAGATCCTGGCCAAGCGCGACGCCGCCGGCACGACGGTGGCGGAAGCCCTCGATGCCATCGGCTATCGCGGGGTCGAGGCCGTCGGCACGCGGGAGATCGGCGCTTTCGTGGAACTGCATATCGAGCAGGGCCCGATCCTGGAAGCCGAGGGCAAGACCATCGGCGTGGTCGAGGGCGGCCAGGGCATCATGTGGTTTGAAGGGGTCATCACGGGCTTTGAGAGCAATGCCGGCACCACGCGAATGCCGCCCCGCCGGGACGCGCTGCTCGCCTTTCCGAGTTCGCCCTCGCGGCCGAGCGGATCGCCATGGCGCACGCCCCCTCTGCCGTGGCCACGATCGGCGAGGCTGCGATCCTGGCGCCGTCCCGCAACGTCGTGCCGGGCCGGGTCGCCTTCACGGTGGATGTGCGTGACCCGCGCTCGGCGACCCTCGACGCCATGGAGGCGGCCCTGGCCGAGGCGGCCGCCGAGATCGCCGGACGCCGTCGCTTGGAGATCGCGCTGACGCGGATCTGGCGGAAGGAGGCGGTGCCGTTCGATCCCGCCATCGTGGCGGCGATCGATGCGGCCGCCGAGAGCCTGGGACATGCGCGGCGCCGGATCATTTCGGGCGCCGGCCACGATGCCTGCAACCTCGCCGACAAGGTGCCCGCCGCGATGATCTTCGTGCCGTGCAAGGACGGGATCAGCCACAACGAGGCCGAATCCGCCACACAGGCCGACTGCGCGGCCGGCGCCGACGTGCTGCTGCAGACCGTGCTCCGTCTCGCCAACGCCCCGCGCACCTAGAAACCTGCAGCCTGGTGGTTCCGGCCGCACAGGAGAAGCGGCGCGCCGGGTCTCGGACGTAGCCGATCCGAGACCGCGTTGCCATCGTCCCGGCCTCGCCTCCGGCGCCTCGGAATGATGGCAGCGCGGCCGCAAGCCCCTCGGTCCGGAGGTGTACCGCGGCGGAAAATCCCGTAAGGACCGCTCCATGAGCGCGCGATCCTACCGCGACGCCAAGGGCCGGCCGCTCGTCGCGGTGACCGGCATCGGCGTCGTTTCCTCCCTCGGTCGGGGACAGGCCGATACCTGGACGGCCATGACCGAGGGCCGGTCCGGCATCCATGCCATCGCGCGGTTTCCCACCGACGGTCTGCGCACGCGCATCGCCGGGACGGTGGACTTCCTCGACACCGATCCCCTCGTCGCGCCGCTCCTGTCGGAGCGGTTCGCCGCCGTCGCCGCCGAGGAAGCGGTGGCGCAGGCCGGGATCGGCACCAGCGGCGATTTCCCGGGCGCGCTGTTCATCGCGGTCCCGCCGGTGGAGATGGAATGGCCCCAGCGGCAGGCCCTGGCCGAGGCCGCGGGCGGCGACGGTCCGGTCGACTATGCCGGCCTACTGCGGGCTGCCGCGACGCGCCGCTTCGATCCCTGGCACGACC
>NZ_BACT01000473.1:0-12244 GCF_000333255.1 Methylobacterium sp. B1
TGACGCCGGTCAGTTCGGGCATCTGCGCCAGGAAGATCAGGATCGCCAGGGCGTTGACGAAGCCGGTCATCACCGACTGCGAGACGAACCGCATCAGCCGGCCCAACCGGAGGAGGCCGGCCAGGATCTGGATCACGCCCATCAGGATGGTGGCGGCGAAGAGGTACTGCACCCCGTGGTCGCGCACGAGCTCGACCATCACGACGGCGGTGGCGGCGGTGGCGGCCGAGATCATGGCGGGGCGGCCGCCTGCGAAGGCGATGGTGCAGGCGATGACCACGGAGGCGTAGAGACCGACCTTCGGGTCGACGCCGGCGATGACCGAAAAGCCGATGGCCTCGGGGATCAGCGCGAGGGCGACGACGATCCCCGAGAGGGTGTCGCCGCGGATGTTGGATGTCCACGATCGGAGAAACCCAGTCTGTCCGGGTGAGCTGAGTGACATGCTTGATTCCGCACGAGCGGCGTGCCCGCGTCGCTGGCGGGTCATGGCGCGTCTCGAATGCGTGGTCCGGCGGATCGGCGGCCGGAAGAGCCACCCGGGCTTTCACCGGGTCCTTGCGAATGCGCGGACCCTAGGGGCCTGCGCGCTGCAATGCAACATCCGCGCGCGGCGGCGGGACCGTCAGGCCGCCCGGACCTGCGCCACGAAGCCCGCCACCTCGCTCCCCAGCCCGTTGGAGCGGCGGGCGATGTCGGCGGCGGCCGCCAGCACCTCCGCGGCGCTCGCGCCGGTCTCGCGGGCCGCACCCAGGACCAGCGCCATGGTCTCGGTGACGGAGCGAGTGCCGCTCGCGGCCTCCGAGACGCTGCGGGCGATTTCCTGCGTGGCCAATTGCTGCTCCTCGACAGCCGCGGCCACACCGAGGGCGATGCCGTGGACCTGCTCGATCGTGCCGCCGATCTCCTCGATCGCGGCGACGGCCTCGTGCGTCGCCGCCCGCATGGCGGCGATCTGCCCGGCGATCTCTTCGGTGGCCTTGGCGGTCTGGGTGGCGAGATCCTTGACCTCGGTGGCGACGACCGCGAAGCCGCGTCCGGCCTCGCCGGCGCGGGCGGCCTCGATCGTCGCGTTGAGCGCCAGCAGGTTGGTCTGTCCGGCAATCGTGGAGATGAGGGAGACGACCTGCCCGATGCCCTCGGCGCTGCGGGCGAGGGCCTGGACGCTCGTCCGGGTCCGCCGCGTCGCTTCGACGGCCCCCTCGGCCGCGGTGGAGGTCTGCGTGACCTGAACGCCGATCTCGCTCGCCGTCGCGGCGAGTTCCTCGGTGGCGGCGGCGACGGCCTCGACGTTGTAGGCGGTGGTCTCGGCGGCGCGGGTCACGGCCTGGGACTGCGTGCCGGCGTGATCGGCGTTGCCCGCCATGGTGGCGGCGGCGCGCTCCAAGCCGGCTGCCGCTCCGGCCAGGTGATCGACCAGCCCGCCGAGGTTGCTTTGGAACTGATCGGCGAGCCCGGCCATCTCGGAACGCTTGCGCGCCGCCGTATCGACCCGCATCCGCTCGTGCTCGTGCCGCAGGGTCTCGGCCTCGCGCATCGTGTCGCTGAAGACCTGCATGCTGGTCCAGATCGCCCCGATCTCGTCGCGCCCCGGCTTGATCGCGGGCAGGGTCAGGTCGCCGCGCGAGAGGCGCTGGATCGCCTCCGAGACCGCCCGCAGCGGCCGGGCGATCTGCCGCTGCCCGATGAGCAGGCCCAGGGCGCAGCAGATCGCGGTTCCGGCCAGCGCGAGGCCGAGGAGGAGCAGAGTCCGCGCCTGGAACAGCGCCTGGGTGTCCGACTTGATCGCCGCCATCTCGGTCCGGCCCTGCTTCACCAGGGCATCGATGCTCGCCTGGAAGACCTTGCGGTTGGCGCGATTGGCGTCGTTGAATCCGAGTTCGGCGGCCGCCTTGGGGCCGGTCGTGTCGCCAGCCTCCGCGAGGGCGCTGCGCAGGGTCCGGAACGCCTCGGCATTGCGCACCATGGCGTCGAAGAGCGGGCGCTCGGCCTCGGTCACCCGCGGCGCCCAGTCCGCCCGGAGCGCGTCCATCTCGGCCAGACCCTTGCGGATGCCGGCGGTGTACTTGGCCGCCTCCGTTCGGTCGGCGGAGGCGTAGACGCCCCGCGAATCCATGGTCACTTCGGCGGCGAGGCGGTTGAAGTTGGCGGCGTCGAGCGCCCGGATCGAGGCGTTCTCGACGCTCGTGAGGGAGTGCTCGAAGCTTCTCAGCGTCGCGACGCTGACCCCGGCCACGATCAGCGTCGTCAGGCTGCACGCGCCGACGAAGCCCAGAAGTTTTCCGCCGATTTTCATTGAGATCCAACCGCAGAGGCTCGATTGGCGCTAAAATGCCGGTTATTCGTCAAAGCCGCGTAAACTAATCGCCGTCGGCATTATTTGTTTTGACGAACGGGCCTCCGTCGCCGGAAGCCCGCTGCGCGGCACCGCTCACGCCGCGCGGACGCTCACGAGGAACCGGTCGACCTCGGCGGTCAGCTTCTCCGATTGCCGCGAAAGCTCGGACGCCGCGTCGAGCACCTGGCCGGCCGCCATGCCGGTCTCCTCGGCGGCGCCCGCGACACCCGAGATGTTGCTCGTCACCTCGCCGGCGCCGACCGCCGCCTGCGCGACATTCCGGACGATCTCCTGCGTGGCCGCGCCCTGTTGCTCGACTGCGGCGGCGATCGAGGTGGCGACGCCACTGATCTCCCGGATCCGCTCGGTGATGCCGCCGATCGACGTCACGGCCTGACCGGTCACCGCCTGGATCTGCGCGATCTGGCCGGAAATCTCGTGGGTCGCCTTCGCGGTCTGCTCGGCCAGCGCCTTCACCTCGGCGGCGACGACGGCGAAGCCCTTGCCGGCGGCACCGGCGCGGGCGGCCTCGATGGTGGCGTTCAGCGCAAGCAGGTTGGTCTGGCCGGCGATGTTCGAGATCAGACCGACCACGTCGCCGATCCGCGATACGGAATTGCTCAGCTCCTGGACCAGGGCGCCGGTCTGGTCGGCGTCCGAGACGGCGCGCTGCGCCAGATGGGCCGAACCGTCCACCTGCCGGCCGATTTCCTGGACCGAGGAGCCCAGCTGCTCGGCCGCCGCCGCCACCGTGTTCACGTTGGTGGCCGCCTCTTCGGCGGCTGCCGCCACCGTGGTCGACTGGCTCGACGTCTCGGAGGCGGTCGCCGACATGGTCCGCGCGGTCGCCTGCAGCTCCGTGGCCGAGGACGACACCATCCCGACGATGCCGCCCACGGCGCGATCGAAGCTGTCGGCCAGCTCGATCATGGTCCGGCGCCGCTCGGCCGCCGCCGCCGTGTCGGCGATCCGCTTGATCTCGGCATCCTCGGCCGCCTTCCTGGCGACCATGGTCTTGATTCCCTCCACGGCCCGCCCGACCGCGCCGATCTCGTCGCCGCGTCGGGCCTCTGCGATCTCGGCCTCGATCTCACCCCGGGCCATCCGCTGGAGCACCGCGACGAGCCGGCCGAGCGGGCGGGTCAGCATCGCGAAGACCAGGAACGCCAGGAGCACTGCGATGACGACGCTGGCCACGCTGCCGAGAAGACTGGCCAGATAGGCCGCGCTGAACGAGCGCCCCTGTTCGTCGCTGCGGGCTCCGAGGAGCTCCCGCTCGGCCTGGTCCGCATCGGCAATCTTCGCGCGAAGGGCATCCATGGACGCCTTCCCGGCCCCGCTCGCCTCGATCTGGCGCGCCGCGTCGAGCTGGCCCGCCTCGACGAGGGCGATCTCGTTCCGGGCGATGTCGTTCGACCAGGTCGCGGCCAAGCTGTTCACGGCCGCCAGGCGCGCTTGCTGCGCCGCGTTGTCCACCGTGAGCGTCTGCGCGGTCTCAAGCGCCGTCTTGTACGCCTTCTGACCGTTGCGGAACGGCTCTAGAAATTTCGGGTCGCCCGAGAGCAGGTAGCCGCGGAGCCCCGTTTCCTGGTTCAGCATCGACTGCGTCACGCCGTCGAGCGCAGAGATGACCTGGTAGGAATGTTCCGTAAGATGATTGACACGCTCGATCGACGTGAGATGACTGTATCCGATCGCGCTGATCCCGATCGTTACCGCCGCTAAGCTGCCGAAGGCGGCGGTCAGTTTCGTCACGATGCGGACGTCATTAATCGATCGCATAATTCAGCCCTCAGCGCGCATGTTGCGCGACGAATTTTGCTTATTATGGGCCGACTATGCATTTTATAGCGTAAAAATTCCCTTACCGATGCAGTCGTCATCGTAATTTTCGGCTGGAACGGCGCCGCGAAAGGGCGGCTGCGGCGCTCAAATTTCAGTGATGGATCCGAGGGCTATCGTACTCGATAGATGAGATGCATAAGATTTAACGGATTTGACCGTTTTGACATCACTCGGTTAATTGAACGAGGAATTGCCATTGCCGAATATCGGATTGTGAAGATTTCCCGTCGCCGGCTGAGGTCACTTCTCCTCCCCAAAGCACGCGAATACGACCCGCATCGCAAAGTCCGCTGCGTGCGCGATGAGGATGCGCCGCATAGCCCGTCTCGGCGGCTCATGAGCGCCCTGACGATCCGGATGCGGGCGGCCACGGTGCGAGAAGCGGCGTCGATCGTACGGTGTCGACGCCGGCTCAGGCCGCAGCCGCGGGAGGTCAGGCTTCGAGGGTCTCGATCACCAGATTGCCGTTCGTGTAGACGCAGATCTCCGCGGCGATCCCCATGGCGCGCCGGACGATCGCCTCTGCATCGAGGTCTCCGTCTTCCAGCGCGCGGGCGGCCGCCAGGGCGTAATTGCCGCCCGAGCCGATAGCCATGACGCCGCTTTCCGGTTCCAGAACGTCGCCCGAGCCCGACAGAAGCAGGCTGACATCGCGGTCGGCGACCAGCATCATCGCCTCGAGGCGGCGGAGGTAGCGATCCGTCCGCCAATCCTTGGTGAGTTCGACGCAGGCCCGCGTCAGCTGACCGGGATATTGCTCAAGCTTGGCTTCGAGGCGTTCGAACAGAGTGAAGGCGTCCGCCGTGGCGCCGGCGAAGCCGCCGATCACCGCGCCCTTGGCCAGGCGCCGGACCTTGCGGGCATTCCCCTTCACGATGGTCTGGCCCAGGCTGACCTGACCGTCGCCGCCGATGACGACACGGCCGCCCTTGCGCACCATCAGGATCGTGGTCGCGTGCATCTGGGGCACCGCGCCCCGGTCTTCATACCTGAATGCATCCTGGCTCAAGGTTCGGCTCCGCTCTCGATCGCGCCGAGATGGGGAGCTTCGCCGGCCGAGTCCAGCCGGAAGGGGCGGTGGGGCGCCCTCTATTCGGCCACAGGCTCGAAGCTCCGCACAGGACCCGCATCCTGCAGGATCGATTGCGCCGCGGCCTCGGCCAGGAGGGCGTAGCCGCGATCGGCCATGTGGAGCCCGTCGGCGGCGAAGAGCTGCTTGGTGGTCAGCTTACCCTCGCGCACCCAGCCGTGCATGAGATCGGCGCGGCGGATCACCGGAACGTCGAGGTCGTCGCCGATGCTGCGGACCGCGTCACGGAAGCGGGAGGCGCCCGGCGTGGCTTCCAGCTTCGGGCACCATTGCGGCTCCATCAGCACCACGTCGATCCCGGCCTCGCGGATCCGACGGATGGCCGACACGGTGGCCTCGCGGAAATGTTCGACCGAGACCCCGCGCAGCGGATCGTTGCTCCCCGTCTGCCAGATCACGAGCTGCGGTTCGGCCGCGATGACGTCCCGGTCGAGCCGCGCCAGCATGTCGTCGACGTGCTCGCCGCCGATCCCGCGATTGATGACCGCGACGTCGATTCCGTGCAGCTTCTTGCGGAGGTCGATCTGGAGGCGGGCCGGGTAGGCGTTGGCCGGGCTCGACGCGCCGATACCCTGCGTCGAGGACGAGCCGAAGGCCACGATCTTCAGCGGTGCGCCGATGGCGATCTGACGGGCGACGTGCGGCAGGTCTGGGCTCTCACGCAGGTCGAGACCCAGCATGTCGAGCGATTCGGGCAGGAGGTCCGCATAGGCCAGAACCGCCGTCGGCAGGACCAGCAAGGCGCTGAGCAAGCCCAGACGGCGCAGCAGTTTGCGGGCGGGGAAGGCAAAGTTCAGCGACTTGGACACGGGACCGACGGCTCCGGCTCACGTGAGCGTTAGATACAGTCTGACACACGGTGCTGAAAAGAGCGGTTCCGTGCCGAGCTTGAAAACACACTGAATTCGTAACGCAAAATTAGGCGGCTTTTGGGGCTGGCGACCGGCCGGCCCCCGAAACGGCGCCGACGCGACGTTTCGGCAGGATGCTGCCGCATCCGGCATGAACCATGCGACCGGTGCTGGGCGCATCTCCGTGAGGGCGGCGGAGCGCGTGGTCAGGGTTTCGGGCGCGATCCCCGACCGGCTTGAGGCCTCCATGAACCGTCCCCCGGTCGGCCGCTTGCGCATCGCGATCCTCACGCACTCGACCCATCCGCGCGGCGGCGTGGCCCACGCTCTGGCTCTCGGAGAGGCCCTGTGCCGGCTCGGCCACGAGGCGGTCGTCCACGCCCCCGATCCGACCGGACGCGGCTTCTTCCGCGCGGCGCGATGTCCGGCGATCTCGGTCGCGGCTAAGCCGGTGGGCGGATCGGCTGCCGCACTGGTCGGTGCCCGGATCGCCGACTACCTCGCCCATTTCTCCACCCCCGCCGCCTGCGACTTCGATGTGTTTCACGCCCAATGCTGCATCAGCGGCAACGCCCTCGCCACGTTGACCCGCCGCCGCCTCATCCCGGGCTTCGTGCGCACCGTCCACCACATCGACGCGTCTACGGATGCGCAGCTTGCGCAGTGGGAGGAGCGGGCGATCCTCGATGCCGGGCGCCTGCTCTGCCTCAGCCGGACCTGGGCGGCGACGCTGGCCGTGGAATACGGCGCCCGGGCCGAGGTGGTCGGCACCGGCGTGGATAGCGCGACCTACACGCCCGATCCCGGACCGGAGGACGAGGCTCTCCGTCGAAGCCTCGGTCTCGGCGGCGGCCCGGTCTTCCTCAGCGTCGGCGGGTTCGAGGCGCGCAAGAACACGTTGGCGGTGATCGAGGCCTTCGCGGCCCTGCGCCGCGCCCATCCCGGCGCGCAGCTCGTCGTGGCCGGGGGCGCCTCGCTGCTCGACCATGCGGGATACGAGGCCCGCTGCTGCGCCGCCCTCGAGCGCGAGGGGCTCGCGGTCGGCACCGGCCGTCCGGTGATCCGCACCGGCCCGGTGGACCAGGCAGACATGCCGAGCCTCTACCGGATCGCCGATACCCTGGTGTTTCCCTCGCTCATGGAAGGCTACGGCCTGTGCGTCCTGGAGGCCATGGCCTGCGGCACGCCGGTGATCGTCTCCGCCCGTCCGCCCTTCACCGAGTATCTCGCCCCCGGCGAGGCCCTGTCGGTCAACCCGGAAGACACGGGCGCCATCGCGGCGGCCATGGAGGCGAGTCTCGAACCGGGCCGGCGGGGGCGCCTGCGCAATGCCGGCCGGGAGGTCGCCCGGGCCCATGTCTGGGACGCCTGCGCCGCGCGCCACTTGCCGACCTACGCGGAACTGGCGCCCCGGGACGCACCGGTGCTGCCGGCCGCGACGGGGGCGGCGGCCTGGAACACCCTTCGGATCCCCCGCGATGCCTGAGATGCGTTTCCATATCCGCTGGCCGGACGGCACCCGCGAGGCCTGCTACGCGCCCTCGCTGGTGATCAAGGAGCACCTCGCGGTCGGGCAGGACTATCCCGTCGCGGAATTCGTCGCCCTGAGCCGCCTTGCCCTGGGCATCGCCAGCGCGCGCGTCCGCGCCCGCTACGGGTTTCCCTGCGGCCGCGCCGAGGCGCAGCTCGCCCGGATCGAGGAAACCGCGCGCCGGCAGGCGCCGGGAACCGTGCACGTCGAATCCTTCGAGGTCTGACGCCGGGCTTCGATCGGCCCGGCCGCGGGGCTTCGGATCACAGGGAGACGGGAGCGCCGTCCCCGACGAGCGGCCTTGCGGCGAGGCGACGCAGGACGGGTGAGCGTCCCCGGCGGGTTGTCCGCAGGATCGATGGGACGAGGACAGGCGTCGGCGATGATGACCCGGATTGTGGCGGCCCTGGTCCTGGCCGCGTCACCCGCCGCGGCGCAGACGCGGCCGTCCAGCACGGCCATGACCTGCCAGCAGACGATCCGCCTCGTTCAGGCCCGGGGCGCCCTGGTCCTGGGGACCGGCGGCATGACCTACGACCGGTTCGTCCGCGACCGGTCGTTCTGCGAGCCCACCGAGATCGCCAAGCGCGCCTTCCGTCCGACCCGCGACAACCCGAACTGCCTGATCGGCTACACCTGCTACGAGCCGGGGGCCGGCGACTGGTTCGGCGCTGATTATTAGTCCGCTTACTGGTCCGCGGCGTCGTTGGAGCGCCCCGGCGGCCGTCAGCCCGCGTCCGGTGCGGCGCGCGCGGGTTCGAGGGCCACGATCACCCGGCGATCCCCCGCCCGGCGGGTGAAGCCCGTCGCGTCGAGGTGCTCCAGCAGGGGGATCGAGAACTTGCGCGAGATTCCCAGCGTGGCGCCCGCTTCCCGGGCCAGGAAGCCCATGTCGGGCGTCCCGGCCTCGGGGAAGGCCTCCACGAGGCGGGTCTTGGCGGTGGCGACCGCCTCCCGGTGGAACAGGACGGCGCGGCGCTGGACCCGGTCGACAGCGCGGATCACCGTGCCGGCGCCCACGAGGTAGGTGAGCGCTTCGCGCCGCCGCACGTCGCGTCCGATGGCCTCCGCCTCGTCGGGCGGGCTGAGTCCCGCGCGGCGGAAGACCTGTTCCAGCCGGCGGGCGGCCTCGCTCTCGTTGCGGGCCGGGTCGAACTCGGCTCGCCGCCACAGGGCGCCCGCCTGGGCGACAGCGCCCGCGGCCGCGAGGTCGCGCAGCACCGCACCGGTCACCGTCTCGGGCAGCGCCAGGGCACGGGCGAGCCGCTCCAGGGCGATCCCGTGATCCATCGGGTTGTCGCGGTGATGGTGGGCGAGGGCCGCCAGCGTGCCGCTGCGCAGGGCCGCGAAGGCTGCGGCGCCGATGTAGCGGTCGCCGATCGCGCGGGCGCCCGCTTCGGAGAGAATCTGCCGGGCGCGCTCCGGCGCGATGCCGGCGATCCGGGCGAGTTCGATGAGGGGTGCCCCGGCCGCGCCCAGCTGACCGAGGCGGACCGTGATCGCCTCTCCGGCATGGCCTGCCGCGAGTGCGGCCAGGTCCGCCATGACCCGCGGGTCGTGGCGCCGACGGCGGCGGCTCGCCGGATCGAGGATCCGCCCGCCCGCCACTGTGACGGAGGGCGAGTCGAGCCGCAGCACGAAAGGCTCCCGTGCCGGCACGGCGACCGGTTCGCCGAGATGGAGTTGGGCCTGGGTGCTGGCGCCGGGCTCCAGGGCATCACGGTCGAGCAGGCGCAGCCGCGCCTCGACCTCGGTGGTCCCGAACAGAAGGCGACAGGCCGAGCCGCCCGCCAGGGCGTCCGCACCGGCCGCCGCGGTGATCGTCACGTCGAGCCACGCGCTCGGGGCGAGCAGGCCCGGCGGCGACAAAGCCTGCCCGCGGGCGACCTCGTCGAGGTCGATCCCGCGCAGGGCGACCGCGGTGCGGCGCCCTGGCTCGGCGCGCTCCACCGCACGTCCGTGAATCTGGAGGCCACGCACCACCGCCGTGCGGCCGCCGGGCGCGATCTCCACCGTGTCGCCGACGGCGAGCGGTCCGCGCCGCAGCGTCCCGGTGACGACGGTGCCGAATCCCGGCCGGGAGAAGACCCGGTCCACCGGAAGATACGGGAAGCCGTCGTCGCGGCCGGGCTCCGTCTCGTCCAGCAGCCCCGACAGGGCGGCCGACAGCTCCGGCAGGCCGGCGCCGGTGACGGTCGACGTCGCGATGACCGGACCGGCCGCGATCCCCGCGCGGGCGGCGGCGGCGGCGATCTCGGCCGCGCGGGCCGCCACGGTCTCGGGCGTCGCCAGGTCCGCCTTGGTCAGAGCCAGCACGCCGCGGCGCACGCCGATGAGGCGGGCGATCTCCAGATGCTCCACCGTCTGCGGCTTGATGCCCTCGTGCGCGTCCACCGCCAGCAGGACGGCCCGCATGCCGGTGGCGCCGGAAATCATGGCGCGGACGAACCGCTCGTGGCCCGGCAGATCCACGAGGTCGATCTCACCGCGATCGGACGCCAGCAACGCGAAGCCCGGCACGATGGATACGCCGCGGGCGCGCTCCTCCTTCAGCCGGTCGGTCTCGACGCCCGTGAGCGCCCGGACGAGGGCCGTCTTGCCGTGATCGACGTGCCCGATCACGCCGACGAGGAGTGTCTTCAATGCAGTCACCGACCGGACCATCTCCGCGGTGCCGCCGTCCACCCGGGGCGCACCGCTCGCGCGAAAGAAGAATCCGCCGCGCCGGCGCGTTGCGGCGCCGTTGGCCGCCGGACGGTCGGGGCGGGGGCGTGCGCGGCAGATGGATTGTGGACAATTTGTCTTGCCACGTCGTGCCGTTCCGGGAAAGCGCGTTTTTAACGCAGTGCAGCATGGGGCTTCCGTGCCGGAGTGCCGCGCTCTCTGCTTGACGCCGGGAGGCCTGCCGCCTTTGGTGGATCGGGTGCGTCGGACGGTCACGCCCCGATGCCGATGCCGCGCGGGCCGATGCAACCCAGGGGCATCTGTGCATCGTTAGGCGAGGCAGGTCATCAAGAGGAGCGTATGAGCGACACCGAGAGCCACGCCGCCGAGGAACCCCGCGAGGTCGAGTTGAAGCTCGACTGCGCCGGTCCGGACCTGACGGCGCTCGCGTCCCACCCCCGGCTGAAGCACGCGGCGACAGCCGAGCCCGAACGGTTGGTCACCACCTATTACGACACCCCCGACGGCGCGCTTCGCGAGGCCGGCTTGACCCTCCGGGTGCGCGCCAAGGGCGGCCGGCACGTCCAGACCGTGAAGGCCGGGAGCGGCGGCGTCGGCCTGTTCGACCGGGCCGAGTGGGAAACCGAGATCGCCGGTGAAGCGCCCGACCGGGCCGCCTGGGCCGACACGGCGGCGGAGCGGATCCTGCGCAAGGCCGACGCCCCGCTGGAGCGGGTCTTCTCCACCGTCGTGATGCGCCGGGAGATCCCGGTGGAGGAGGGCACGTCCCGGATTCTCGTCACCCTGGACGAGGGCCAGGTCGAGACTGCGCGGGGCCATGCACCGCTCTGCGAAGTCGAGCTGGAACTCCAGGACGGCGACCCGGCCGATCTGTTCGTCCTGGCCCAGTCCCTCGCCGAGACCGTGCCGCTGCGCCTCGGCGTGCGCGCGAAGAGCGCGGTCGGCTACGCCCTGCTCGACGGGCGCGGCCCGGCGGTGGTTAAGGCCGAGCCGGTGGACCTGCCGGAGGGAGCGAGTGCCGGGGACGTCTTCCGTCACGTGGCGCGCGCCTGCCTGCGCCACATGCGCCTCAACGAAACCGCTTTCCTGGAGGGGGGGCGCCCGCCCGAGGCCCTGCACCAGATCCGCGTCTCCCTGCGGCGCCTGCGCTCGGCGCTGTCGCTGTTCGGCCCGATGCTGCAGGCCGATCCCCGGGCCGCGGGCTTCAACGATTCGATCAAGCAGGTCACCGAGCCATTCGGTCACGCCCGCAACCTCGACGTGTTCCTCAGCGACACGCTTCCGGATCTCGCGAAGCAGCGGCCCGACGAGCCCGGCCTCGACGCGCTGCGCCAGCGGGCCGAAGCGGAGCGCGCCGTCGCCTACGAGGCCGTGATGGCGACCCTGGAAAGCCCGCGATGGCGCGCGCTCATCATCGACCTGGCCGGCTGGGTCGAGGCGGGGTCCTGGGCCGACGGGCCCGACGCCGCCGTCGACGGGCGGCACTTCGCGGCGCAGGTGCTCGACAAGGCGCGGTCGCGGCTGAAGAAGCGCGGGCGCGGTCTCCGACACCTCGACCCGCATACCCGCCATCGGGCCCGGATCGCCGCCAAGAAGCTGCGCTACGGCGCCGAGTTCTTCGCCGATCTCTACCGGAAGAAGAAAGCAGTCCGCCGGCAGGAGAAGTTCGGCGCCGCACTCTCGGACCTGCAGGACCATCTCGGCGCACTCAACGATCTGGAGACGGCCCGGTCGATGACCGAAAGCCTGTCCGGCCCGCCGATGCCGGGACCGGACGACCCCGGGGCTCAGAAGCTGCTCGACGCCGCCGCGGAGGCCCGGTCCGACCTCCTCGACGTCAAGCCGTTCTGGCGCTGACGCGATCCGGGCCGCACTGCGGGCCGGAGCCGGGTCTGCGCGGCGCC